>JABMOT010000182.1 GCA_013202385.1 Fidelibacterota bacterium | reverse complement strand
GTTGACAGTCGCTTAACACCTTCAAGCTTGTTGTAATATGCCTGGGGAATAGCCGTGTTTGGTTTATGACTTCCAGCCGGGCTGACTCCTTCGTATTTGAAGTAGATCTTTGCCGGAGTTTTAAGCGCGGCCTCAAGTCCGGTGGCCCGAATCAAGGGAGAGGGTCTCCACATTTTCAGCCCATTTTGAACGGGTTCAGGAATGGGAATTTCTCTTTGCATACTCATTTCCTGCTCAATGAGGGCGTGGGGAAATAGCGGCGCCAGATCATCAGGACCCAATGGTTGAAGCGTCCCAGGATGGAGGGGTGGTAAAGGTGGCGACTTTAAATCTGCAGCAATATTATACCAGGTTTTTGGCATTTCATCTTCAGAAAGAAAAATTTTCTTCATGGGTGCTCCTTAATTTTTGATTGGAATATTTTTTAAGAAAGGGAACCCTGGCATATGGAGTATTGCCAGGTCCACCAAACTGAGGTGTTAAATTTTTGCAAAGGGAAGGTCATGCTTCGGAGCTACCCTCAAGCCGATTCAGCAATTGAGTGAAACCATTATGACCATATTTCAATTCTCGAGCTCCCCTGGAAACAGTTCCGATGGCAACCCCCAACTGTTTGGCAATCTCTCGCTGAGGCATTCCTGTATGGAGTAGTTTGATGATCTCCCACCTTAGAACCAGATCTTCCAGTTCCTGAGGTGTGAGAAAATCCTGAAGCAATTTGCCCATCTCCTCTTCATCTGAAATGGAACTGAGAATGCCTGCGAGTTCTTGATGCGTATAGACTTGTTTCATTGCACTGATACATTAGAACAATCTCTAAACAAAACAAGTCTTTTTGAATCATTTTATCCCAAATATTTTTCTCTCTCACCCTTATCCTGAGCCGGTGAAGAATCTCAACAACTCGGTTACAGAGACTGGATAAAGCTTAAGCGTCATACCTGGATATTGGCGAATCATGATGCTTCGCTGCACTCGGGATTTCCCCGAACTTAAATTCCGCCTCATCTCAAGAATCTATCCAGCCACGTCTTCGCGGAACCCCGCAATGTGCGGTGGAGCGACTGTAAGGAGCGTGGCGATCCCTCTTTTATAGTCAAATTCTGCGGTTCCATGCTCAGGATAATGCGGAAACCGATAACTACCTCAGAGCAAATCCCCCCCTCATCCCAAGAATCTGTCCAATCACGTCTTCGCGGAACCCCGCAATGTGCGGTGGAGCGACTGCAAGGAGCGTGGCGATCTCTCTTTTAGCTTCATATTCTGCGGTTCCATACTCAGGCTTATGCGGAAGCCGATAAGTGGTACTGGGCACATCAGCACTCCTTCAAAACAGGACCCGTAGAACCACGAATATTAACAAATCAAAGAGGGATTGCTTCACCCGCTCTTCGATCGGGTTCGCAAAGACGTGTATATTCATTTCATAGGCTATCTCTGGGTTATGGCACGTCAGGGCGGAGCTGATAAAATTATGTTTGTGTCATCTCAGTGCTGGTGCGGGAGATGTTGCTGGAAGATCTATATCTCGCGACGGAGACGGGCAACGGGGATATTTAATTGTTCTCTATATTTTGCTACTGTCCGACGAGCGATAGGGAATCCCTCCTGCTGGAGCATTTTGGAAATCGCTTCATCAGAAATGGGATGCGCTTTTTTCTCATCGGTAATAATGACCCTGAGTCGTTCTTTAATGCGGCGGGTTGAAATATTCTCACCGTCTTCGGCTTCGATACCCTCGCTGAAAAAGTATCGCATCTCAAATGTACCCCAGTCAGTCTGAGCATATTTTCCGCTGGTGACGCGACTGATTGTGGAAATATCCATGCTGATGTCCTCTGCAATATCCCTCAGAACCATGGGCTTTAAATGATCTGCCCCGTATAGAAAAAACCCTTTTTGGCGTTCGATTATTGAGTTGATAACCTTTAACATGGTTATCCGGCGCATCTGGATTGAGTTGATAAACCACTTTGCAGACTCAACCTTCTTTTTCAAAAACAGCTTGGTGTCTGTATCCAGCTTTTTCTGGTTATTGATCATATTTTTATAGGTGCCAGAAATTCGTAACTCAGGAATAAACGAATCATTCAAGGTGACAATAAATTCGCCATCCTGCTCACGGATGTAAAAATCAGGCGTGACATAATTGGTGATAGATTCAATATATCCACCGCCTGGTTTGGGTGTGAGTTGTGAAATTAATCCTTCTGCGTCCCGGAGATCATCTTTTGTCAGGTGCAGTTTCCTGAGGATCCTCTCAAAACGTTTATTTGCAAATTCATCAAAATGATCCCGGATGATGTGATGAGCAGCGGTTCCAGGGTGCAGCTTTTCTATTTGAACCAAAAGGCATTCCTGAAGACCACGAGATCCAATACCAACAGGATCTAGCTGCAATAACATTTTGTGCAATTTCTGGACAAGCCCAACATCAACTTCAAACTTTTCGGCAATAAATTCCAGCTCCATAACCAGATAGCCGCGTTCATCAATACTCCAGATCATATCTTCCATGATGAGTCGCTCAGCTTCTGGAATGCGCAGGGTGGCTATTTGTTCAAGAAGATCTTCAGCGAGACTGGGACGATATGCATTCTGAATTTCGACCTCTTCCGCGCTCTTGTCGTAAAACTCCTTAGCTTCGTAACCGTCATTAGAAAAATAATCTTCTAAATCAATTTCAGGTTCTTCAGTCTCAGCCTCTTCTTCGGGATTATCCAATTCCTCGATATCTTCAACCAGCTCTAACAAAGGATTAATCTCAAGCTCAGTTTTTATCCGCAGTTCCAGTGCCATGGACGGCAACTGCAACAACGTCGACAACAGTATCTGCTGCGGCGTAAGGGTTTGCTTTAGATCAAGATGTTGGGATAGTTCCACTGTTGTTATCGATCCAGTTTGAAGTTACTGCCAAGATATAATTTTCTGGCCTGTTCATCGTTTGCCAGAAACTCAGCATTACCTGATAGTAATATTTTTCCCTGAAATAGCAAATAACTGCGATCAGTTATAGACAAGGTTTCATGAACATTGTGATCCGTGATTAGAACACCGATACCTTTGCTCTTTAACGCCAGCACGATCTGTTGAATATCTTCCACTGCAATGGGATCAACTCCGGCAAAAGGTTCGTCCAGCAATATAAAATTTGGATCGGTTACCAGGGCTCTGGCGATCTCAGTACGCCGACGTTCGCCTCCACTCAACTGATGACCCTTGTTTTTACGAACATGGGCAATGGACAGTTCATCCAATAAATGCTCTAGCTTCTCTTCTCGTCCAGCCTTGTCAATATCCAGGGTTTCGCAGACCAATCTTAAATTATCCTCAACGCTCAATTTCCTAAAAATACTGGCTTCCTGGGGTAGATAGCCAATCCCAGCCCGAGAACGCTTATACATAGGTTCTCGTGTAATTTCTTTGTCTCCGAGAAAAACAGATCCTGAGTTGGGGCGAATCATTCCAGTAACCATGTAAAAGGTTGTCGTTTTTCCAGCACCATTGGGTCCCAGAAGACCTACAACCTCCCCCGTTTTTACCTCAATGGAAACATCGTTAACAACAGTGCGTTTACCGTATTTCTTAAACAGATGTTGACCTCTGAGGACTGTTTCAATCATTGGCAAACTCACGATAGGTCACGCCCGTTGGATTGGTAATGGTCCAGTTTTGAAGATTGGCATCTGATTCAAAGCCGATGCCATAGAGCGTGTCAGTTTCAGTTGTAAAAATAATCGATTGATCTGTAAAGATGGTCTCCTGCTCCTCATTCCAGTACATAATACTGGTAGATAGGGTCATACCGGAATCGGATTCAACAAAGACATTCCCCCGAGCTGTGAATAGGCGGCGCTTGTCGTCAATCCGACCTGTGTCCGCTGACATAACTGAACTGTGGTTGCCATCCAGATCGAAGAAATCTAATCTCACTTTACCAATAAAGAGAATTTCCTTTGGATCATCATAATGAGCGGAATAGGCTGCCCGTGCCTGGACATTTTCCTTATCAACTGAATTAATTCGAATAACTGGGTTCCAGCTTTCCTGGCTAGGAATTCGCCCGCTGACCGATTTAACTTCTTCAAGGGATTGACCCACAGGATCACAGCTATTCATAAACAGGATCGCCATGATCAAGGATATTACTTTAGGTGCCATGGACTTAATCTAACCGTGGCTTGAAACAATGTCATGAAAAAAGCTGGTAAATTGATTATTTTGGCATAGTCTTAGATTCGGTGCAAAAAGTGCACCATTAGGAGAGTTAAGTTGAAAACCTTTCGCCAAAGCCTTACAGATAAAGTCCTTGTTTTTGATGGAGCTATGGGCACTAGCATACAGCGCCTTCAATTAAGCGCTGAGGATTTCTGGGGTAAGGAAGGCTGCAATGAATTGCTCGTACTTTCCAAACCTGATGCTATTCGTTCCATCCATGCCGGATTTTTGGATGTTGGCTGCGATGTTATCGAAACCGATACATTTGGTGGAACCCACATCGTACTAGGCGACTATGATCTGGCTGACAAAGTTTATGAAATCAATTTGAAAGCAGCGCAACTTGCCCGCGGCGTTGCTGATGAATTTTCAACACTTGCCCATCCACGTTATGTATCTGGATCTATGGGGCCAGGAACGCGCCTGCCCTCACTCGGTCACATTAGTTACCGTGAATTGTATCAAGCCTACAGAGAGCAAGCTTCAGGACTCATTGACGGCGGTGTAGATGTGCTTCAGGTCGAGACAGTCCAGGATCCCTTGCAAGCAAAAGCTGCGTTAAATGCTGTTTTTCACGTCCTCAGAGAAAAAAGAATTAATTTACCGGTCATGGCCTCAGTGACAATGGAAACCACTGGCACCATGCTGCTAGGTACAGATATGCTCGGTGCATTGACCATCCTTGAGCCCTATCCTCTTGAAGTTGTTGGTTTGAATTGCGGAACAGGTCCAAAAGCAATGAGCGAACATTTGCATACGCTTACAGCCCACTCACATTTTCCAATCTCAGTGATTCCCAATGCCGGTCTGCCCCACAACATTAATGGTGAAATGGTTTATGATCTTACTGCACCTGAACTTGCCCACGATCTGAGCCATTTTATTTCTGATATGGGTGTCAGTGTCGTAGGTGGCTGTTGCGGGACCACATATGATCATTTAAAAGAAGTCGTTGAAAAAGCTGCCCGACTTAATCCAGCTCCCAGGAAACCAGTCTTTGCGGCTGCAGCAACTTCTCTCTATTCGGTTTCTTCATTCAAACAGGAGCCCAGACCGTTGATTATCGGTGAGCGTACAAATGCCAATGGTTCAAAACAATTCAGAGACATGCTGCTCTCTGGCGATTTGGACGGTATGGTGGGCATGGCCAGAGATCAGGTGGATGAAGGTGCTCATATTTTGGATGTTTGTGTCGCTTATGTCGGTCGCGATGAAGCTGCCGATATGGACGAGTATATCTACAGGCTCAACAGTCAAATTTCCATTCCAATCATGATCGATTCAACGGAAGTTGCAACTATCCGCACAGCCCTTGAACGCATCACCGGCCGGGCCATTGTCAACTCAATTAACCTGGAAGACGGTGAGACCAGGGCCGAGGAAGTTATCAAACTGTGTCGTGAATTTGGCGCCGGTCTTGTGTGCCTGACCATCGATGAGGACGGCATGGCGAAAACTGCCGCCAAAAAACTTGAAGTTGCCAGGCGGATTTACGATCTGGCAGTCGTGAAACACGGGCTCCGGGAAAGTGACCTCTTTTTTGACACGCTGACATTTACGCTAGGCTCAGGTGATGAGGAATTCCGTAAATCTGCCATGGAGACTCTGGAAGCTATCCGCCTCATCAAGCAAACCTATCCGCAGGCTTCAACCAGTCTGGGCGTATCCAACGTTTCGTTTGGTCTTAAACCTGCTGCCCGGCACCTGTTAAACTCTGTCTTCTTGAATATGGCTATCGAAGCTGGTCTGGATGCTGCCATCCTCCATGCTGGTCGCATTCAACCTTATTATCAAATAAAAGCAGCCGAAATAAAAATCTGCGAAGATTTGATTTTGGACAATCGCTCTACAGATTATGACCCGCTGGTAAAATTACTGGAGCTGAACACCGATCTTGTCAAGGCAGCTAAAAATAAGGTTGATCTCTCATCCCTGCCTTTGAAAGAACGCCTTGCCAGAAGAATAATTGAAGGTAATCGTTCCGGTCTGGAAGGCGATTTGAGTTCTGCACTAAAGGAATACTCTGCGCTGGATATTGTGAATAAAATTCTTCTGGACGGTATGAAGGAAGTTGGCGAATTATTTGGCGCAGGGAAAATGCAACTCCCCTTTGTACTCCAATCTGCTGAAACCATGAAAGCAGCGGTTAGCTATCTGGAACCTTTTATGGAGAAGGCAGACGCTTCAGCCAAAGGCAAAATAATTTTAGCTACGGTAAAAGGTGATGTCCACGATATTGGTAAAAATCTGGTCGATATCATCCTGAGTAACAATGGCTTTGATGTGGTGAACCTGGGTATCAAAGTTGGGGTCGAGGCCATGTTGAAGAGCTTCCAGGATGAGCATGCCGATGCAATCGGGATGAGCGGATTACTGGTGAAATCTACTATCGTCATGAAAGAGAACCTGGCTGTTCTGAGTGAACATGGCATTACACCCCCCGTCATATTGGGTGGCGCTGCCTTAACACGAGCCTATGTCGAACAGGATTTGAGAAAAGACTATGCTGGCTCTTTGGCCTATGCCCGAGACGCATTTGATGGGCTGCACTTTATGCAACAACTTGAGGCTGGTACGCTGGCACAGGATCTGGCTAAACCCACACCCGTAAAAAAATCTAGAACGATGCCTGCAATAGCAAAGGACTTTGAGCTCATAGAGTCTGCTCAAAATATTCCCACACCCCCTTTCTGGGGTCGCAAAGTGATGAATGACGTCCAGCTGACAACCCTTTTTCCCTATATCAATCAATCCGCTTTATTCCGGGGACAGTGGGGCTTTAAACGCGGCAAGGTAAGTGCTGAAGAATATGTCAGGTTGGAGCAGGAGACCATCTTTCCCACCTTCGACAAACTCTCCAAGCAGGTGATCCTGGAGAAGCTGTTGAACCCAAAAGTTATTTATGGTTATTACGCCTGTCAGTCTGAGGGAGAACGACTCTGGATTTATGAACACCCCGGGGATGATAAGCCAAAACATTTTATTGACTTTCCCAGGCAACCAGAAGCACCTGGCCGGTCTCTGCCTGACTTTTTCAGAAGCGTTGCATCAGGAGTACGTGATGTCCTAAGTTTTCAATTGGTCACAGTTGGCCAAAGAGCCAGCGAGCATGCTCAGGAGCTGTACAGTAAAAATGAGTATACTGAATATCTGTATTTTCACGGATTTGCTGTTGAAACTGCTGAAGCCCTGGCAGAGTACTGGCACAAGCAGATTCGCCAGGAATTGAATATCCATGAAGCGGATGGTGCCTCAGTCAAAGAGCTTTTCCGCCAGAAATACCAAGGTAGCCGCTACTCATTTGGCTATCCTGCTTGTCCGGAGTTGAAGGACCAGGAAATTATTTTTGATTTACTTGACGCAACAGCGGAAGGTCTCACGCTCACAGAAGAATATCAAATTGTCCCAGAGCAAAGTACATCAGCAATCATTGTCCATCACCCCATGGCAAAATATTTTTCAGTTTAGTTGATTTCCCAGTTCTAGTCATTCTGAATGAGCCAAGCGACATGAAGAATCTTGATCCCTCCCGCCGATAATCAACCTTTGAATGGACGTTACTGGATCAAGATCCCTCAACTCCGCTCGGGATGACGAGGACCAGAAGTTCCCCAAAACCCATCAACCCATCAACCCATTAAACTCAAAAACTCAACCTAACCCCAAAAAATGGCAAGAGGGGCAACATATAGGATGTAAAGCGGGTTTCGTAATCGCCAGACCAGTAATACTCATAGACGTTTTCGTGGCGCAATGCATTTACCAGCTCCAGATAGGCTTCGGCTTCCAGCTCATCAAACAGGGTTCCCAGCATTGACATTCGCAAATCAAGCCGTGCATAATTGGGATATCGGGAACTATTTTTCGCATCAAAAAGAATATCACCACGATCATCGCGAAGGACGCGACCATTCCCATCTCGCTGTGGTGCAGTCCATGGGAAACCGCTGCCATAGCTATACTGAACATCCAAAAATAAATTAGCAAATACGTGATATCGGCCTACCACGGATAAAGTGTGGCGTTGGTCAAACTCCCTGAAATAGTAATCTTCCCCGGACCCCTTTTCTTTGGTAATTCCATAGGAATAGCTCATCCACCCAGAAATTCGAGAATCCGAATTCCCACGTTTTTGTAAGAATATTTCAGCTCCATAAGCATATCCCTGACCTGAATTATCCGGTATGTAATTTTGCAAGGAGTCCTGTTGCATCACCAGATTTTCGAGGTTTTTATAATAGCCTTCCAGCTTGATTGTATAATCAGATGTCGGATGAATTTCTATGCCAAGGAGGCTGTGCTCTGCACGCTCAGTTCCAAGGGTAATGGTTTCAAACAAATTCCATTGAATAGAGCGCTCGAACCTTTCAAACAGGGATACAAAGTTCGGGGCTTGATAGTAATGACCCCATCCAAAATGGAGCGAGAGCTGTGGTATGATTGTGTAATTCAAAGCAAGCCGGGGGCTATAGACCCACTCCTGGGTAAATGTTGAATAATCAGCACGCAAACCAGTCAGTGCCATAAGGACTGGTGGCAGGATTTTCCATTCATCCTGGATATAAAAACCTGTCATGGAACTGGCATTTTGAAGTCTGATGTCTCTATCAATAATAGCCGCGTCATCTGCTCTACGATCCTCGGGATTTTGTGAATAGTAGGCGGCGGAATCCATTGTCATGGCAATGCTTATATCAGTTATTAGATCAGAAATTGCCAGCCCCGTTTTAAACGAGTGCGAAGGCGTTAAAATATGGGTAAGATCCTCTCTGATCTCCATTTTTCGCATATCAATCACCGGAGTGTAATGATACTCCCCAGCTTTTAAATCCATGGTCCATGTGTCATTAAATCTTGAGAGTGTCAGATTTGACAGGGACACATCACTAAACGCATTTACCCAGCCAACACTGCTGAGTCGACTATCAATAAAGTTACTGAGGGTGAAAAAATCTTCATCCTTGAAGAGATCTAGATCCTCCCCTTCTCCATCAATCTCTAGATCAGTGAGAACCATTTCTTCTCTGGAATCAGAGAAATTGATTCTGATTTTTTGTTCCGGCGATAAATCATAGACCACTTTGCCCTGTAAGTCTCTGAAGTTTGGGAAGACTGTTCCCGCGGGGACGTCAGAAAGCTTATCCAGGAGAATATCATAATAAGTCCTCCTTCCTGAAACCAACCAGGAACCCTCTTCCCCGCTACCGGGTAGCGGTCCTTCAGCATAGACGCGCATATCGATGAGGCTCATACTGGTTTTTCCATGGGGTTCAAAACGATCCCCTTCACGGTTGCGGGCGATGAGCACACTTGATAGTTTGTCACCATATTGAGCCGAAAAGCCACCTGGAAGCAATTCAACATACTCGACAACATCTGGATTAAACATACTCAGGGGTCCCCCTAACGCTTTCAGCCGGTAAGGGTTAAAAACTGGCACATCATCAACAATAATCAGATTCTGGTCAGGAGTGCCACCTCTGACGTAAAACTGGGCGGATGCATCTGAACGAGCAATAACACCTGGTAGGGTGGAAATACTGCGAAAAATGTCTTCGCCTCCACCTGCGAGGGTCATGACCTCTCGCGGTTTTAGATCGTGGCGACTTGGACTTAAACGTTTCTCCACCTGATCTCGCTTGTCGCCAGTAACCGTAACTGAGCCCATTTCGATGGAGACGGACTCCATTACTATATCAAGGTTAGTGGTTTGATCAGCAAGCACCCGAACCTGGCGAATAATTCGGGCCTTATACCCAACCATTCTGATATGGAGTCTATATTCTCCCACGGGAACGTTCTCGATGGTAAATAAACCGTCCTCATTTGCAGCCGCACCAAGACGGGTTCCATCCAGGAGGATATTCACACCGGGCAGGGCGGCCTGAGTTTCAAGATCGGCGATACGACCCGTAAGGGTACCAGACCCTGTCGCCCACAGGTTCGATATACAGATTATCAGAATAAGAATGCGCATCGATTTTCCCATTGTTAATGCATAGCGAAAAAATGGCCGAAACATTCATTTTAACAACGAAATATTTTTGTTAGTTTTGATTTAATCTGCACTAATATTAAGAGATGTTTTTAAATATTTCAAACACTAACCCCTAGAACCCCAAGGACTTCAAAATGAGAAAACTCGGCACATTTGCCGGCGTCTTTACGCCAACAATTCTAACCATCCTGGGCGTGATAATGTACCTGCGCATGGGCTGGGTTGTTGGAAATGCAGGCTTTGGAGGTGCCATCCTCATTATTCTGCTGGCCAAAATGATCACCATTACGACAGGGCTTTCCATTGCTGCAATTGCCACCAATACCAGGGTCGGCGCTGGTGGTTCCTACGCCCTGATATCGAGATCCCTCGGGCTGGAAGCAGGCAGTGCAGTTGGAATACCCTTATACCTCTCACAGACGCTGGGTGGGGCCATGTACATCTCTGGTTTCACTGAAGCCTGGGTAGCTCTTTTCCCATCACATGACCCAATGCTCACAGGCATAGCTGTGTTACTGCTGGTTTTGGGGATCAGTCTTCTCGGTGCTCAATTTGCCATGCGTACCCAATACATCATTATGTTTATCATCGTCGTCTCATTGGTTTCCTTCTTTTCGGCACAGGCAGAAATGGCACCCTCCATCACTGTCTGGGGTGAATTCAGTACAGCACCATTCTGGGCTGTTTTTGCCATCTTTTTCCCTGCTGTTACCGGTATTGAAGCCGGGGCGGCAATGTCTGGTGACCTGAAAAATTCAAAACGTTCACTCCCGATCGGCATGTTGTCTGCCATTGCAGTCTCCTTTATCATTTACATGGCCGTGGCATATTTTTTTGATAGACTGGCAAGCCCTGAAGCTCTGCTTTCCAATAACACTATAATGATGGATGTTTCCAGATGGCGTATCCCCATCGCTGCCGGTGTGTTGGGCGCGACGCTTTCTTCCGCCCTGGGTTCTGTAGTTGGTGCGCCGAGAACGCTGATGGCAATGGGCTCGGATAAGGTGATCCCATACTACCGCATCTTTGCGACAAAGAGTAAATCCGGCGAACCGACCTACGCAATTATTTTTACATCAATCGCTATTTTGATCAGTCTGGTACTGGGGGATTTAAATACGATTGCTCCCCTGCTAACTATGTTTTTCCTGATTACCTACGCCACTATCAATCTGGCAGTTGCGCTGCAGCTGGGTATCGGAATTCCATCCTTCAGACCGCGATTTAGGGTGCATATAGCCATCCCAATCGTTGGATTTCTCTGGGCACTTATCGTCATGTTTATGGTCAACCCCATATTTGCTGGTGTTGCCTGGCTGCTCATCATAGCTGCGTATCTGGTTCAAGTGCAGCGGGGAATTCAGGCTCCTTGGGGCGATGTCCGTGCAGGCATGTTCATGGCCATCGCAGAATGGTCAGCACGACAATCTGAAAAACTCAAATCTCACCCGAAAACCTGGAAACCAAATATAATGGTTCCCGTGGAAGACCCCCTAAGTTGGAATCTGAGGATGGGATTTCTCAGGGACGTAATTTTTCCATCGGGAACGCTTCGACTCTTCTCGGTAAACATTGTTCAGGATAGCGTGAATACCATCATCAGGTCTTTCAGAAATCGACTATTTGGACGTGGTCCAGAAGTCAAGGAACATTCCGCTGACCGCGGTGCGAAGGAAAGTCAACTCATCAGTCTGGCTGCCCCTTTAAAGGACGAGGGCTTGTTTGTCACCACATCCGTGATCGAATGCCAGCATTTTCTTGAAGGTATCAGTATTACGTCCCAGGTGATGCGTAGCATGTATTTCCCACCGAATATATTATTTCTCAGCATGAGTGAGGATCGCTCAAAGGATGCACGCCTGGAAGACATGATCGCAATGGCGGTGAGGGAGCGGATGGGAATTGCTATCTACTCTCAGCACGCAAAAAATGCGCTAGGAAACTCCAGTGATCTCAATGTTTGGCTGCGCAGATCCAGTCCGAACAAAGACCTAGCTATACTTATGGCCATTCAGCTTAATCGTAACTGGTCGGGTCAGCTGCGCTTTATTACGGTAGTGGCCAACGAGGAAGAAGCTGATCGCGCTCGAGCTGCTCAAGAACGGCTCATAGATCGCGCTCGACTCCCTGCCTCCACTGAGACGGTCACCCTGATCGGAAATTTCACAGATGTTCTTCCACTGGCACCAGGAGCAGATTTAAACATCTTTGGAATTTCAAATGAATTGGATGGCGATACCATGCACTCACTTTCAGCCGCAGTAAATACCTCCTGCCTGTTTGTAAAAGACAGTGGAGACGAAAGTATGGTGGTTTAGGTTTCCGAGCAAAAAACCTCGGTGTCCGGTCAAATAGTCCATATCCATCCATTTCCTATTGTATTTAGGACTATTTCCGTTACCATTTGCGGTGTGGTTTCATTCCTCAACTTAGTATCATTTTTGTTTGTCAAAAATCGTCCACCATTAAAGGATTTCTCAGCATGAATCATCGAATCTCAATTATTATTTCCCTCCTTTTATCAGTCACCCTGGGGTTCAGCACAGTCCAGAAGCCACAGCATCAGCAAAACCTGGAGATAATATCTGAATTTGATTATAAGAGTGAATTACGTGGCAATATGCGCGTTGAGATTATTACGGGCATTCCCCGCGCCATTTACAGCCCAAATTACCTGGTGACGTCCTCAGATCCTGAATCCATGGCACGTGAATATCTAAGCGCAAATAAATCCCTACTCCGGCATCAAGCTCAGCAGCTTGAGATCAAATATCTAAGCACAGTAAAAACGCCAGGAGGATCTCGCGTACAATTCGTTCAGCTTCATGATGATCATGAAATTTATAAAGCCTCCATCAAAGTGAGCATTAACAATGAACATCAGGTTGTGTTCGTCATGAATGGATATCAAAACATTGGTTCAGTGTCCAATCAGATTAAGCTCACTGAGAGCGCAGCTCTAGATCTGGCAAAACAGCACCTGAAGACCAACGGTGAGGTCAATTTGGAAAAAGTTGAGCTCATTGTCTACCCTCGTCGCCTCCGGGGTGCTCTTTGGACCTACAGGACGATCATTGTCCCGGGAGGAGATTCCTATGGAGATTGGGAGATTCTTGTGGATGCTGAGACTGGGGAGATTGTCCGGGCTGAAGATAAGGCCTGTTATCAATCTGCTTTCAGAGAGAATGGAACCGGCTGGGTCTTCGATCCAGATCCTATCAGCGGCGCTCGAACCTATTACGGGCAACCTCAATTTTCTAATTCGAATGATCAGGATACAGACAGTCTGACAGCTCAACTCCAGGAAGTGCTCATCGAAGATATATCTTTTCAGAATGGTTTGTACCTGCTGGAAGGACCCTATGCGGCCATCATGGATTTTGAATCTCCCTATTCCGGGCAGTATTCCCAGGATAGCAGCACGTTTCTTTTCACGCGCAGTCAGGATGGCTTCGAGGCCGTTAACACTTACTTCCACCTCCACAACAGTATGAAATATTTGAATGAAACACTTGGCTTTGATGTGATGCCTTTTCAATACGAAGGCGGTGTCCGCTTTGACCCCCGTGGTCTAAATGGGGATGCCAACGCTCATTATTTATCCTCACTGGGAGCGGTTGCTTTCGGTGTCCCCAGTAGTGGTGTCGACGCCGCTGAAGATCATGCCATCATTCTTCACGAGCTGGGTCATGGCATCCATGACTGGATCACCGGCGGTGGTTTATCACAAGTCGAAGGGTTGAGCGAAGGGCTGGGCGATTATTGGGCGCAATCCTACACCCGCAGCCTGGAACTATTTAATCCATCAGATCCTCAGTACGACTATTTTGGATTGTGGGGTCTTCAACCCTTTGGACAGCCTTTTCTGCGTGTAACTAATTTTCCCAACCATTATCCCCAAGGATTGGGAGGGGAGGTGCATTACGATGGACAACTTTGGGCTTCGACCCTGATGACAGTCTGGGATGCTATAGGCAGAACTGCAACTGACACAGATTGCTGGGAAGCCATCTCAATGACAGATGCCAACACCAATCAGGTAGATGCTGCTTTTGCTTTTTTGCAGGCTGACCAGGATATTTTTGCTGGCGCAAATATTGGAGGTATTTTACCCGCCTTCGTTTCCAGAGGATATCTTCCCGGTCCTGTGGTTGCCCGGTTCGATGCTGATATCACTGGCGGACCCGGTCCATTGACAGTTCATTTTGAGGATCAGTCCTATGTCGCACACCCACCATTAACCAGTTGGGCCTGGGATTTTAATGACGATGGATTGATCGATTCTGAGGAGCAAAACCCTGAACACACCTATTCGGAACCGGGACTGTACACCGTTACACTCACAGCCTCAGACGGCACCGCTACCAATACTCATACCCAACAAAATTTTATTTCTGTCAACACCGGGGTCCTGGTATTTGATGGCAAAGTGCAGGATTGGAATGTGTGGGATTACAGCGGAACCTTTATTTACGACCACTTAACCGAAATGGGAATCCCAGCTAGCTATTCAAATCAGCTCTGGAGTTCCCTGGTGGGTTATGAGGCGGTGTTCATTTCGCTGGGAAATTTAGGGGAAAATCTCAATGATGGTACGTTCCTCAGTCCAGATGACCTCATGAGCATCGTAGGCTATCTCAACAATGGTGGTAATCTGTATCTTGAAGGCGGATCACTTATGGGCGGGGCCGAGTTTTTTGGGACTCCGGACTATGAGGAATTCTGGAATCTCTTTGGCATCGAATCAGCCTTCATTAATTGGGATCAACACCCATTATCAGCACTCCAGGGTCAGTCTAGATCCATCACTGCCGGGATGCAATTCACTGCATCAACTCAGGTCAATAACTGGTATCTCGATGATGTTGTTGCAAATGGGAATGGGACCGTTGCTTTTAGTGAGACAGGTTTAGGAAATGTTGCGATCCAGGGTCAGGGGATCCAGGGTCAGCGAACATTTTATTCAGCTTATTCCATGGCCAATCTTGTAGATGGGGATATGATAAATACCCGGCGACAATTGTTAATTTCCATGCTTGAATTTTTCCGTCTGCCGATACTGCTTCCTGCTTTTTCAGCATCGATCAATAGTGGGCATGCACCTTTGACGGTTGACTTTGCCGATGTGAGCGCAGCGAATCCTCCTGTCCAAACCTGGGCCTGGGATTTTAATGGGGATGGTGTCATCGATTCTAACATTGAACAGCCCATCTGGATATTTGAAACAGCTGGCGATTACGACGTCACCCTAACGGTGGGAAATGGCGATACGACCCGGACTATTTTGTTGACTGATGTCATTCGCGTATTTGATGGCGAAACTGCCCTCAATTTTCTGGATAATGATAATTATGTATACGTCGCTTCAACCCCATCCTTGAATGTAAGTTCTGGACTGACAGTTGAAGCCTGGATAAACCCCAGTGCATGGGGTGATGGGAATGATGGTGATGGCCGCATTGTGGATAAGAGCTATTACCGACTTTTTCTCAACAAAGCTGGCAGTAGTACCTATCCAGACTCCACCCTGTGTGTCCTCATTAAGCATGAGGATGGAACGCTCAGTAAATCGTCGGCTATGGCCCATGACATCAGACTAAATGAATGGCAATATGTGGCGGTCAGTTATGATGGCGCAACATCGGATATCCATGTCTATATCAATGGAGTTGACCGTACTGTGATTAATAGAGCGCCATCGGGGAACATCAAGGAAAATGGTGACAAGGATCTTATGATTGGGAACTCACCGACTTTCTCTGGCTCCTTCCAAGGTCGGCTGGACGAGTTGAGAATCTGGGGGCAAGCCATTTCAGAAGCAGACATTAATGCCAGGATGGATACCTACCTTAATGGCGATGAATCAGGTCTGTTGGCTTATTGGCAAATGAATGATGCCCACGGTGATATCATCAGTGACGCTACATCAAACGAGAATCATGGATTCATCACACTATCAACCTGGGAATGGGGAACAGATTTTGTGGTCCCTGTAGCACTGGATGCGGAAACTCTCAGCCCGCATAGCCAGCTTCTTGTGCAGGCTTATCCCAATCCATTCAACGCCAGCACCACCATCCAATACTCAATCCCAGAGCCCTCTCAGGTGGAAATGATCATCTTTAATCTACAGGGTAAGGTCATTCAAAAGCTGAACCTTGATCTACAGACCGCCGGCTGGCACCAGGTGCGTTGGAATGCTGATCTTAGTGATGGTACCCAAGCAGCCACAGGTATCTATTTTTGTAAGATTCAAACCCGTTCGGAAATCCAAACCACAAAACTGTTATTGCTTAAATAACAATTTCCGAATCTTAATAGTGGTGAACTGCCCCCGGCTGAACCATCAGTCTGGGGGCAGTTTGCATTTATAGAAAGGGTCTTGAATTAATTGTGAAACTGTGAGTGTATGAATTACAAATCATAATCGGACTTATTAGTCCGTTTTTGTTTGCACCAAGTAATGCAATTCATTAATATGGCGGCGAGAAAATTATGACTGTTTTGTTTTCAAGAAAATGTGAATATGCCCTCCAGGGCATTCTGTATCTTGCTGAGAATCAAGAACAGGGCAACATTTCAGCAGAACAAATAGCCAGCGACCTTTCTATCTCCAAAGATTTTATTTCAAAAACGCTACAAAGTCTGGTCAAAGACGGAATTGTTATAAGTCATCGTGGAAAAACCGGTGGATTTTCGCTTGCCCGTGATTCCGAGTCAATTTCGCTCCTTGAAATAGTCTTGATCATAGATGGAAATGGCGTATTTGAAAGTTGTGTACTGGGGTTGCCAACCTGCGGGTCTGAATCACCCTGTCCAGTACACTCAAAGTGGGGACCGCTCCGAGAAGCCTCTCGAAACATGCTCGCCACGACAACAGTTAGTCAATTCAATCCAGTCGAATCTGGATTGGTCATATAGGAGTTCAAATGTCAGAGCTAAAGATAACAGGTCAAGGATTGGAGCCGGCGCATCGTCTCGACTTGATTAATGATATTCAAATAAATCCCGGTGCGATTGTCAGCAAAACTTTAAGAAAATCACCAAATCTCAATCTGACTTTGTTTGCATTTGATAAAGGCCAGGCGCTAAGCGGTCATTCCAGTCCCATGGATGCCTATGTGCAAGTGTTGTCTGGGAAAATGGATATCACAGTTGGGGAAGAAACCGCTTTGGTGAGTAGCAATCAAATCATCCTTATGCCCGCTGGTATCAACCACGCGTTGGAGGCATTGGAGCCATCAAGGATGCTTCTAACAATGGTTAGCATTTAAAACAAATTATAAGAGGACAATATGAATAATGTACATGGTCATGAAGTAATGCACATGATGGTTAACTCTGGAGTTCCCTATACCAGGGAAACCCTACGTAGCGCTATCACACACCAGTTTGGCGAAGAAACCAGGTTTTTCACATGCTCGGCTCAGGGTATGTCTGCTGAAGAATTAATTGTTTTCCTGGAGAACAAAGGCAAGTTCCATCCTGTAGATGGCGGCTTCACCACAGCACCAGAGCGCATTTGCAATCACTAATGTGACTTAATTTTTTCCGTCGATATCTTCGTTCTTGAGGTGACAGAGAATCCATTTTTGGTTTTTCAACCCCTCAAAATGATGCCTCAGATGCCAAAAGAATTGCTTGAAAAATATTTTATTTGTTTATGTTGGTCCTCGACATGGGCTCCCAAATAGATAGATACATCCTTAAACATTATCTTCCCCGTGAGAGTGAAATTTACTTTCAGGGAAAGGTATTGTTATTTACTCACTTATCTATCATTGGTCTGATGACCACTATTTTATCGATCACGATGGGTGATTTCACGCCAAAACTTATATTGACTACCATTTTATTTACCAGCCTAATTGGAATCTTTTTAATCGCTAAGGGCAATTTATACGCAGCCATCCTGCTTTCTTATACTGGGATAGGCTTTTTCGCCAGCCTGTTGATTTTCTCAAGAGAAAGCTATCAAAATTTTGAAGTTTATGCGCTCGTGGCAGTCCATATGTTTATTACGCTGGTAGCGTCCCTGCTCACCCAACAACGTTTTCATACACATGTTACAACTTCAGCTGGCGCCATTTATCTGACCCTGCTATTATTTATTCGAGGACTTAGACTGGCAACCCCTGAGAATCCACTGGAAATAGATGATTATGTGATCGGCATGGCATTGCTCATTTTGACAGGATTTATTACCAGGAATACACTGGATAGGCGTAAAAGGTTATTGGAAATTTCCGAGAGTGAATCTGGCAGAAACCTTAAGCAAGCGCTGGAATTAAGACAAAGTTTAAAAGAGAAGGAATTACTTCTCCATGAAGTTCATCATCGTGTTAAGAATAATTTGAATGTTGCAATCAGTCTACAGAGGATGCAAATCCGCAATCTCGATCCTTCAAACGTGGCCATAAATGCGCTCCAGGAGAGTATTGGTCGACTGAATTCAATGGCATGGGTCCATGAACGTTTATATGCTGTGGGAGACTTCAACGCAATAGATTTTAAGCCGTATATAGTGGCCATATGCAACTCTGTGATACACACCCTGCATAAGGAGAATGTGACCTTCACGGTCAATATTGATAATGGATTCAGTCTGGATTTAACGCGGGCAGTACCCTGCGGCTTGATTATGAATGAATTGATCACAAATATTTGTAAACATGCTTTTCCTGCTGATGAAAAGGGACTGGCTGAAATTATGGTCACTCTATCGGAAGAGAATCTCGTCACAATAGTGGTTCGAGATGAAGGTATCGGTATCAACCAAGGAGATTATTCTGGATCTAATTCACTGGGTATGCATCTCATTGCATTATTAACCGAGCAGTTGGCAGGCGTTCAGAGTATTCATGGAAATTCATCTGGGACAACTGTTTCTATTACATTCCCTCTGTCAGACTCGTAATTTAGATTTCCTCTATTTCTTTTCAGCGTCATTCAGAAAAAAATAAAATATTACACGGGCTGGTAAGCCAGACCCTTGCCTGAACCAAGCTGTGAAACAAACATGTCAATTTTTCCAAGGTGCTCATAGGTTTCACTGTAGCCCACATATTTCGGTGGACTGGCCTCCAGCGCCAGGTGCTGGGCAGCTTGCTCAGACATGAGTAGATACGAACGGATGCCTGTTTTCTTCACGACATCATTTTTCATCATCCGGTGTATGGTGATGACATCAGTGCCAATAATTTCTTCGCCGCTCCCAACTGTTTTCACGAGATATTGGCCGTAGTGAAGAAACATTTTTAAATCTAACATGGTGATATTTGCACAAGCATTGCAGCCACAGGGTGGATCTATCTGCATTTCGGCAATTTTATTCGCGAATGCGGTGTAAATGTTATTGAGTTGATTGATTAACGTTGCACCATCTATTATCGCTTCTTCCGGGACATGACATAAAATGGCATCACCCTGAAAATTAGAGACTTGCAAGGGTTTTCCGATCACTTCCAGCTGCGAATCAAAGAGAGCCTGAATAATGTTATGGGCGTGATCAAGTTCAGAGCTGGTTAAAAATATTGTATAACCCGTAATATCCGTAATAATGAAATAACCTTTTTTTATCTCCATATATTAGCTCCTTATCGGGTTTGCAGAGAGTCCAAAACTGGTCCTTAACTTATCCAGAACTTCTTTTTCAGACTCGACCAAGCCATCAGACTCAGCCAGATTTACTGCCATTTCATAGGCCTGAATTTTTTGGGTTTCATTCAGAATTGAGTTCGCAGACTGGATGACACTATCAACAGCAATGGGTGCCAGACAGAAACCGTTATTAGCTAAATTATTGAATAGCTTTGTCCGGGTCGATGCCAGGAGAGTCGTAAATTCCGCAGAGCTCATGTCTGCAAAATCCTGCGAGTTTCTAACGCGTTCATGTAAAAAATTACGTTCCTCAACGCTACCGACATCGTCTGCACTACAGATTAACCATGTGATTGCCGCCATTGCTTCACTGGGTCTATCGAATTGGATATCCATGCTGATTCCTCCCTGTTTGCTTCGAGTATCAAAATTATTCTATATGGGACTATATTAGTCTCATATTATATAATTCAAATACTTAAGCTGGAGAGTGGATTTTTTTTAGACTGCTGATTATTTATTGATAAGGCCTGATTGCTATCGCGCTAACTTTTCTACCTCGCGGAAAACTCTGATCAGGTTCCCACTCCAAATTTTACGAATATCCTCTTTAGAATAACCACGCTTGACCAGCTCTTTGGTAATATTTGGTAGTTCACTGACATCAAAGCAATCAGAGAGACCGGCTCCGCCATCAAAATCTGTCCCAATACCCACATGATCTATCCCGATCAATTTGACCATGTGGTCTATATGATCGATTGCCTCTGACACGGAGGGCAATATCTGCGGATTCGTCCGATCCATGGCATTCTTCTCCACCCGATAGGCTAACTTTTGCTCGCCTTCAATCAATGCTGGATCTCCATACTTTTTCCAGAGGGCACCTCGGATTGATTCACGATCCGGGTTGGGGGCTTCAGGTTTTATGTATTCACTATACAAGCACATTTGGACCACCCCGCCGTTGGCAGCGATTTGTGTCAATAAATTATCGTTGATGTTGCGAGGATTATCGCACATTGCTTTTGAACATGAGTGAGATGCAATGATGGGTGCCTTTGTCGTCGCCAGTACATCCGCTACTGAAGCGTCGCTGAGATGAGAAACATCCACCATCATCCCAAGTCTGTTCATTCGCTCAACAACCTGAAAACCAAATGGGCTCAGACCGCCAAACTCGGTTGTATCATTTGATGAATCGCAGATTTCATTGTTAGAGGTGTGACACAAAGTCATATATCTGACCCCACGCGCATAAAAAAGATCCACATTTTGGATGTCTGTACCAATGGGAAAGCCATTTTCCATGCCCATAAATATGGCGTGTTTATTTTCCGAGGCAAGCCGTTGGGCATCGTCAGCCACCAAAGCAATTTCCGCCTGTTCAGGGTATTCAGCCAGCTTCTCTTTTACGAGATCAATAATATCAAGTGCATTCTGTTTGATGGCAGCATGGGCAGAGTCAGTTCGAAGACCTTGAGGGGTCCAGATGGCAAAAAAGGCAGCATCCAGACCACCTTCATTCATCCGTGGAAAATCAACCTTGCTTTTGATCTCTCGCGGGTCATATCGCTTCCCCAGATCAATTTCTTCATGTTTTAAACGCAGAGGAGTGTCCATATGTGTATCAATAGTCAATATGGAATGATGAAATGCAAGTATCTCTGTATCACTCATTTCTGAGGTCTTCATTTTTTTTGGGCTACAATTCAGGATGGTGAAACTCAAAAACACAGCGCAACTCACAAACCATACTTGCCTGTGTCGTCCTGATAAGTTCAAGTGGATTTACTCCGACGTTCAGGATTTTTTCGCTGATCTTTAATGACCCGTCGTTCAACTTGAACAGGTTCATTCCTCACACGTCGCTCATTTGTGCGCCGATCCATGCCCTTCCTTTTAGCCTTCTGTGTCGTCATCAAATAATCTCCCTTAGTTAAGTGGCGAGCGTGCAATTTATTGAAGCTGGTCGATCTCGAGACCAAGTTAAATTTGATGTTGCAACATCCAAATCCAGAAACTAATTAATTTTCATTCCTTACTTATACAGCATTATCAAAGGGAGTAGTGAGTGACTCATAGCACTCTCTGCTTCAAATCAACCCCCAAAAAAAGGAATAATCCCGGTTACCATTGCCATCCCTGTGGTCTCGTATATGGATTTCAAGTTTGTCTAGAGATCACCTTCCTTATCAACTATAGCACTTTGCGGGAACTGGAAGCTCACCTCGATGGTGAATCCAAACCCTTAACCCTGGCGAGAAAACGTTCCCCCTCCCCAATTATTTCATCATGATCAATAGGCGCAGTGAGGTTGTCGAGGAGATCAAGTGCATATTCTCTTAAGGTTTCATCCGCCTTGGGGGATCCACGCTCCAGCCATGTATCCAGGGAATACCCTGGCCAGATGTGGGAGTGTTGTTCATGGGTTTCGAGATAAAGCTTATGGGTTTGCTCGGACATGAGAAAATTTCCACCGGGACCGACTTCATCAATAGTATCCAGACCCACTGATGAGTCATCCAGTGAAAACCCTTGAGAAAACAGGCGCACCTGGCGAATGATCTCATTGGAGTAGATGACCGTGCTTGGCGAAAAGGCCAACGAATCAAAATTACCACCCACAAATGGAGCCAGATTGACCTGTGCCAGAGTGTTGATGAGATGATTCATCCAAAGTGTGCCACTTGCGAGCAAATCGGGTCCCCAACCACTCCCACTCCCTGAACTTCCACTATGGGGAATCCCATAGTGAGCCATCATCTCTGAACAGGCTAAATTCAAGAGCATGGTTTGACTTGTGTAGGCTGAGATCATGTTCTTCATGTCAAAAACGGCTGGCAGACTGCCCAGGATAACCGGTGTACCCGGCTGGATGAGTTGGGCCAGGACTAAACCGGCCAGAAGTTCCGCATTCAGTAGTACCAAGGTACCACCCGCTGTGATTGGGGCAGTTGCCCCGGACATCCCATAGCTGGAATAAATAAATGGCAGTCCTCGTTCAATTGTTGAAAAAAGTTTGTCAGATGTATCCTCATTTATCACCAGGGGCGTTATTGGATTAAAATAAGGAATCAGGAATGGTGCATCTGACAGGTCACCGTGAAGATGTTCCAGGAGGTCTAGCATGATAGTGAACTCTGTGGGATTGGAAATTAAGGCTACCAGAGGTTTTGTCGTATTGGCCAGCATTTCTAATGTTGCCACAACTTCAGGATGTTCCAATCCAGGCTCCTGAATAACGCCTGGCGTGGAAACGACATCATAACTTGACAAGCTATGACCCAGAAGCGTTGCCTGGGTCAGGTGCCTCCTGGTGAAGACCTCTATTTTATCGTTTTCAGGATTTTGATACCAGGAATTGGTCACCCCAATTCCGAAAATAGTTCCTGATTGCTGAGGATTTCCTAAGGTGAAGGCTGCTACCCCGGTTCGGTCAAACAGATCAATTTTTGCAGGGCTGCTTTTTATTGCATACTCAACAAGGTCATTGGGAATCCGAATTCGATCATCTGTGGCCGGAAATCCTGTGGCATCAACGAATAGGTCCCGGGCCCGCTTTGAATCGACCCGGATCCCTGTGGTGGCGAGCAATTTTAGCGTATTAGCGTGAACCACATCGATTTGTTGTGGAGATAACATGCTAATATGGGCTGTGACTTTATCCACTATGAGACCTTACGAAAAAACGATTATATCTTTCGAATGTGTAATTGAACCCACTTTTGTAAAAACAGGTTTTCCCAAAGTCAGCGGAATGTGGCGAATCATTTTTTCTATTAACGCAAGTAGACCATTTTGATCGTTTGGCTTTGCGCTCCGCCTTTCAGACTACAAAAATAGATTCCACTGTCCACGGAGCGCCCACCAGCATCCCTTCCTGACCATTGCATGGAATAGTTGCCAGGGCCCATTGATGTTTCTGCCAGTCTAATCACCTCACGCCCCTGAATGTCCCGAATTGTTAAGGTATAATTCAATGCTTGAGGCAATGAGTAATGGATAGTCGTCGTTGGATTAAAGGGGTTCGGAAAGTTTTGTAAAG
>JABMOT010000181.1 GCA_013202385.1 Fidelibacterota bacterium | reverse complement strand
TATGTCTTTAATTCAGTTTATATGATGGCCGATTCAGGTGCCCGTGGTTCCTCTGATCAGATCAAACAGTTGGCTGGTATGCGTGGATTGATGGCCAAACCTCAGAAATCCTTAAAAGGTAGTCAGGGCGAAATTATCGAAACCCCTATTACCTCAAATTTCAAAGAAGGTTTGACCGTTTTGGAATATTTCATTTCAACACACGGTGCTCGTAAAGGTCTTGCAGATACAGCGCTAAAAACAGCTGATGCAGGGTACCTGACACGCCGTCTGGTTGATGTGGCTCAAGATGTTGTTATTCGTATTGAAGATTGTGGAACCATTAATGGCATCGATGTAAAAGCCTTAAAACAAGGTGAAGATACTATTGAGCCACTCCAGGATCGTATCAAGGGTCGCGTTCTGCAGGAGGATGTCTTTGATCCACTTACAGATGAAATGATTGCCGAAGTCGGGGTGCTGGTAAATGAAGCGCTTGCCATGCAAATCGCTGAATCCAATGTTGAAAAAGTTCGTATTCGTTCCGTGCTCACTTGTGAAGCTGAATTTGGGGTCTGTGCCAAATGTTATGGCCGAAATATGTCTACAGCAAAACTGGTTAACGCCGGTGAGGCAGTTGGTATCATGGCGGCTCAAGCAATTGGCGAACCTGGTACCCAGTTAA
Source organism: Fidelibacterota bacterium (assembly GCA_013202385.1). Lineage (GTDB taxonomy): Bacteria > Fidelibacterota > UBA8477 > UBA8477 > JABMPR01 > JABMPR01. The sequence goes on along the minus strand of JABMOT010000181.1, from coordinate 1,678 downwards.
CTCTTCGTACCTTCCACATTGGTGGAACAGCTGCTCGTATTATTGAAGAAAGCGAAATGTCTGCAAAATTTGACGGTATCATTCGCTACTCTCCAGGCTTGCGTGTTACCGAAGCTTCAGAAGGAGTTGGTCGCGTGGCATTGGTTCGCAATAATTTCTTGGAAATTATTGATGAAAATAACCGCGTCCGCACACGGGCAAACATCCCATATGCAGCAACGCTTGAAGTTGAAGATGGTGAAAAAGTTACCAAGGGACAGGGTCTTGTCCGTTGGGATCCTCGTACCGACTTTATCATTGCCCAAACTGCGGGTACCATTCGCTTTGTTGAAATTGTAGAAGATATGACCTTTGTTGAAGAATCCGGAGAGACAGGGAAGATCGAGAGAACGATTACAGATGCCCGTGGCATGCGTATGACCCCTCGTCTCGAAATCTGTGATGATTCAGGTGTGATCATCGGTAAGGATGTTGTGCTCCCCGTAGGTGCCGTATTAACGGTAAACGACGGACAGAAGATCGCTGCCGGTACCACTTTGGCCAAGTTCCTCAAGGGTAAATCGAGAACCGCTGATATCACAGGTGGTTTGCCTCGAGTTGCCGAGCTATTTGAGGCACGTAACCCTGCGGACCCCTCTGTCGTAACCGAAGTTGCTGGTCTCGTGCACTACGGTGATCTCAAGCGGGGTGTTCGAACCATCCTCGTTGAAACACCTGATAATGTAAAATATGAATATTCAATTCCTTATGGACGTCACATCATTGTTTTGGATGGCGATTTTATTCAAGCCGGAGACAGGCTCTGCGAGGGTCCTGTTTCTCCCAAGGATATTCTTCGCATCAAGGGCGAACGTGAAGTTCAGGAATATCTGGTAAATGAGATTCAGGAAGTCTATAGATTGCAGGGTGTGCGTATCAATGATAAGCATATTGAGACGATTGTAAGACAAATGATGCAGAAGATTCAAGTAGAGAATCCCGGTGATACTCAGTTCCTCCACCAGGATCGTATTGATAAATTTGAATTCCAGAAAGAAAATAATCGAGTGCTGGCCGCGGTATTTATCGAAAAACCAGGAGAATCAGACTATACAGAAAATCAGCTCGTGAATCGTGGGGAGTTTGAAGAGGCTTTGATTGACTTAAAAGCCAATGATAAAGTGCTTCCAGAATACCGTGATTCCGAACCGGCTACGCATACACCTCTGCTTTTGGGTATCACCAGAGCTTCTCTAAATACTGAGAGTATTTTCTCTGCTGCATCCTTCCAGGAGACGACTCGTGTTTTAACCAATGCCGCCATTAATGCCAAAACTGATTTACTCCGTGGCTTAAAGGAAAATATCATTGTTGGCCGACTGATACCTGCCGGAACTGGTTTAGCAAAATATGCTAAAATTACAGCCGAAGGTCCGGTTAATGAGATGGCTGAGCAAGTGCTCGAAGCAAAGAAAAAACGAGATGAAACCAAGGTGTTCGCAAGAGAAAATTCAGTGCCGGAAAGTGAATAAATGACCTTGACTGCCCAAGGGTCACAAATTATACTGTGCGGCTTTTTAAAAGGAGATTAAATGCCAACGATTAACCAATTGGTGCGTAAGGGTCGCAAGAGCCTTCAAAAGAAACAGAAAGCACCTGCGCTTAAAGCCTGTCCTCAAAAAAGGGGAGTGTGCACAAG
>JABMOT010000180.1 GCA_013202385.1 Fidelibacterota bacterium | reverse complement strand
GCCCTAATCAAATATAAGTTTTCAAAATTTATATTTTATTTTTCGGTTAAAATTTCACTTCATTTCCTTACAAATTAACCAATTAACCAATTAACCAATTAACTATTTCTCCTCTTCTCTTCTTTTTACTTTCTACTTTCTACTTTCTACTTTCTACTTTCAATACCTGCTCAATTTCATCATCTGACATGGCAAGTTCACGAGCCTCTTTTACAAGGTGACGCCAGATCAGGGGCAGGCCAACAACCAATAAGGTCAGAACCAGATAAAAGGGCAGTGTTTGCATAAAAAATAAACCTGAGATTCCAATAATTCCCGAAACGACAGTGGTGATCTTACCATCCCGTTCAAGCAGACGCCTTCTTTCAGCCAGGGCTGCCTGGATCTGGTCCACATTTGTTAATCGTCTCTGGGTTTCAGTTAACTGCCCCAGAACAGGATGTTGGTCTAGCCTGTTCAATACTCAGTCCTGGTTTTCAAAGTACACCCCTGTGTAACGATTGGCGTTTGGCATAAGGTGAGGGATAAATCCTTTTAGATTTGGCTGCACCACAGTATAGGATATGGGATACCACATAAATGCATAAGGCGCTTCTTCCACAATGATGCTGTCAACTTTCATTGCCAAAGATTTTCTTTCACCCTGATCCAGGTTTGTCTGCAATTGTTCGATTAAGTCATCAACCTCTGGATTAGAATAACGATTTCGGCGGGCGGCTGTTTCTGAATGAAAGAGGGGCGCTAGAAAGTTTTCGGCATCGGCATAATCCGCCCACCAGTTTCCCCAGTATGCATCAGTCTCACCTTTGCGCATGGCATCGCGCATCATGTTCCAGTCATTGCGGACCAGGTGAACCACGAAGCCTGCTTCATTAAGATAGTGCTGAATGGCTTCCAATGTTTGAGATACGGCTGCACTAGGATCCACCCAGAGATCGAACTCACAACCATTAGCATAACCAGCCTCTACGAGGAGCTGTTTTGCTCGTTTAGGATTGTACGGAATGTGCACCTTGCTACTGTCGAAACCCTCCAAACCGGGCGGTATAGGGCCCTTAGCCAGTGTTGCACTATTGTGCATTATGCGATAAATGATTTTTTCCCGATCAATGGCAAGGGTCACTGCCTGCCTGACTCGTTTATCATCGAAAGGCTCTCGTTCAACATTCATAGCCAGATAATACATGCCCAGTTCTTCAAGCTTATGAATATAGGGCTGCCAAACCTTACTTCGCGTCCAGTACTTAAATTCGGAATTTGGAATGGTCATTACATCCAGGTTTCCGGCTTCAAACTCTATCGCCGCGGTCAGGATTTCTGGAATATTATTTAAAATCAGACCATCAATTTTTGCTGCCCCGTTATAGTAATTTGGATTGCGTTTGAATCTGATTTTTCGATCGGCCTGCCATTCTTCAAAAATCCATGGTCCGGTTCCATTGGGTGTCTCTAAATAGTTTGGCTCGAAGGCTCCGATTGCTGTTTGGGGGAGTATTGCCATTGCAGGAGCGCCCAGAAAACCAAGAAACGGCGCAAAGGGCGTTTTTAAAAATAGTTGGATTCTGGTGTCGCTGAGGATCTTGATCCCGCTAACGGCACTCGCAGTCCCCCGCATAAATTCATCAGAACCCTGAAGGGGTGCCAAGAGCCAGGTTTGCGGAGAACGGTTCTCTGGATTAAGAACCCTTTCAAAGGAGTATTGCACATCCGCGGCGCTTAGGATGTGACCATCCCAAAACGGTACCTCCTTTCTCAAGTTGAATGTATAGACGCGACCGTCTTTAGAGATTTCCCACGATTCTGCCAACCCGGGCAATATTTCGTCCTTCGTTCCAAACTGCACCAGGTTATCATACATCAGCGCTGTTATAATTCCCGTTGTTATATCAGTTGAGAGGGCGGGATCCAGAGATTTGGGCTCGGTATTGATTATAAGATTCAGATAGTTTTTATAGGGGTCTTCTGGACAGCAGGACCAAAGCCCTGCATTTATGAGACAAACCAAGGCTATAGTCAGCGCTTTATGCGTTTTGAACCCCTTCTGATTTATTCTCAATAATTTCACAACGATCACCATCATGATTTTGCTTTTAGCTTACGGGATTTTGAATGAGTCAAGATATGATGAAATTCCCACTAAGAAAATGAATGTTGGTCTCAAAAAAAATACTTGCCTGACCGACTGTTCGGTCATATTTTCCAACCAAGCCAAACATGGAGGTATAAAGCACAATGACTCCCCTACAAAAAGACCCCGCAAAAGCTGAAGCGATCATCCGGTCAGCTATTCATATATTTGCCCGAGACGGGCTCGAAAGAGGTAAAATTGCCGACATTGCCAAAGAAGCTGGTATCGGCAAAGGAACGGTCTATGAATACTTTAGCAGCAAAGATGAGATCTTCCATGCCATTGTAGATACCATCATGGGCGATCTGCTCGACGCTTCTGAAAAGCTGTATTCTATGGATCTTAGCCCCTACGACAAGCTGCGTACCTTCATGCGCATGAATACAGAAATTATCTTCGAGATGGAAGATGCCATGC
>JABMOT010000179.1 GCA_013202385.1 Fidelibacterota bacterium | reverse complement strand
TAGTACCAGCCCCAGAGACCACTGCTCCTAAGATGACAAAAATGCTTGCCACTGTGGCTGCAGTGTAAAACTTCACCATTTTGGTGCCAACTGCGGTGCCAAATATATTGGACGCGTCGTTGGCGCCCAGCGACCATCCCAGGAAAAGACCGCTGGAGAGGAAAAGCATTATGAGCATGTTTAGATGCTTCTTTTGATCGTATAAATGGCTAGTCGATCAGCAACATCTTCAGCACGATCAGCGACGTTATCGATATGTAAGGCAAAATAGCGAAGATGAATCTTCTGGCTTAAACGAAGGTCTTCACTGGCAAATATTGATCGCTTCAAACTTTCGGAAAGGAGATCTGATTCTTTTTCCCAATGATAAACTTTATGGAGATAGTTGCGGACATTTAAAGGATCCCTCATGAAGGCCCGCATCGCCAATACCATTTCCTCAGCAGCTTTTACACTGGTGCGTGCCAATTCGATAAAACCTTCTTTAAATTCGTCTGGAACAAAGGGATGTTCGACTGAGAGCTCAACCAGGGTGTAAGTTGCCCGATCAATCACATCATCGCTGGTTTCCATAAGTGCCAAAATGTCTCCACGAGATTCTGGCACCAGGGTTTGAGCATATAACTGTGTCTCAATGTCTTTCCTCAGCTCATCTGCCTCATGTTCAAGGGTACGAATTTCATCCATATAGCGTTCAAAATCTGCCTGTGAATTATGCATATAGGCTTTGACGCCTCTTCTGAAGTTGATACCGGCTTCGGAAATCTTGTCCAGGAATGTATCCATCTGAAGCTCGAGTGATTTGGTCTTTTTAAATATCATTTTACACTTTCTTATTGCTAAGATGAATCGATTCGCAGTACATAATACTTACAGGAACTCTCATTCTTCTTCTGCTGTCCAGGTTCTAAACGGCTTTGTGATCAGGTTTGAATTATAATAACGACTGTCCAGGGTAATCTCTGCTCCCAACCACTTTGGTTTGGAAAATTCATCATCTTCTTCCAGTAACTCAATTTCAGCAATTACAAGCCCTTCATTGAAACCATGGAATTCATCGACTTCCCATAAATCATGGTCAACTTTTATTTTATATCGGGTTTTCTCGATAAGGGGATGCTCACACAACTTTTTTAATATCTCGTCAGCCTCGTCAGCAGGGATGCTGTACTCATATTCCAGACGTGTGGCTCCTTTGGTAATGCCCTTAATCGTCATAAATGCTTCATCACCAGCCCTACGGATGCGTACAACACGTTCTTTTTGACGGCTCAAATAACCTTGAACGTATTTTTCTCCCGTGCCAAGTTTTTTATATGCGTCGGTTTTAACCAAAAATTTTCTTTCTATCTCAAAGCCCATGATAATCCTCCATTAAGTAAGGCTCTTGTATCTTTTTAATGCAGCGGGATAATTTTCATTCGAATTAATGTTTATGCCTAATTCTATTTTTGCCTGTTTGATTAAATCTGCATCTTCATGCTCCAGTGCAATTGTGGCAAATTCGACCTGCTTGGCTTTTATCTTTGTCAATTCCGCAGCAACACCCATAACATAATATTTATATCTGTGCTTTGAAATATTGACAACAACCAGCTCCTTTATTTGCGATATCCCTTTCACAAATGTGTTGACATCATTTCCTGAAACAGCATCAGTATAGACCAGCTCTGAAAGTTTAAAAAACTCCCGCATCTTTGCAGCGTTAACTGGAAATTCAATTTTTAAGAGTGGGGTCCATTTTTCGAGCCCATTGGCATCAACTGACAAGCGTTTTTTAATATCAATCAGATTGTGACGAAGTTTGATATTTATTTCAGGATTATGAATCAGAAAATAAATTTCATCACTTAATTGAACAACTGGCTGATCGAACTGACTGAAATAGATTTTTAAGCTTTTATAATCCGAACTGAAATGGCGCCATTCCCATCGCGGGATGATCTGCGATGAGCTGTCTCTTCCCTTCACCTGGTTCTCGTTGATAGACTTGGCCGGCGGGGTCATAATTTCAATCGAGTATCATGAAAATAAATTCAGCACATTTATGAACAGACCAGTGTGTGCTATTCATTTTGCTGTTTCTCACCAAGCTCAAAAATCAATTTTCCGATGTCGCCAGTATAGACATTGATGAGTTTCATCATGTCCAACAGTTCCATATGAATCTCATGGGTTTTTATGGACTCGTTTCTGGATTCCTGGACTCTGGCAAGATGGAAGGCAGTATATTTGGCTTCCAGGTTGCTATATTTGGCTTGTTTTCGCATCAATTTTTGCGCCTGGATGGGATCCAGTTCTGTAAAAGCATCGCGCAGACGATGGATCTGATGGAGAACCTTCTGATGATAAACCTCAAGCTCTTCCTTCCCTTCTTTTGAGAAATCCAATTTCAGCGCTTTCTTTTTTGCTACCAGCGGCATCATGTTTTTGCTGATAACATCTCCAATACTCTCCAGATGTCTGACAATTGAAATCATGGTAAATATTTCGTTAGCCTGTTTATCGTTAACTTCGTTTTGGCTAAGACTGAGCAAAAATGTTGTAATTCGATGATCGAGATAATCAATCTTCCCTTCGCGCATCTCAATGCCTTCAGCAAAAGTCAACTGCGGCATAAATTCATCCATCCCAGGATCCTTCATGAAGAAAGGTCGTGTAATGCCATTCACCATTCGTCCCAATATTTTTGCCATGCGGGCAATTTCTGAGCGAGCCAGATCAAGAGCTAAGGAAGGCGTCCCCAGGGCAACATCATTAATGAACTCAGTGCTAGGCGCAATCCCCTGCTCCTGAATTTTTTCAGGATAAATTCGAAAAATCAATTTTGAAATTAACGGTGTAAACGGCAGGAAAAAGAATCCCAAAGAGAGGTTGAATATGGTATGCGCATTTGCTATTTGGCGCGGAGTTTCAGCGGCCAATTTGGCCATCTCCGAACCCTCACCAACTGGAGAAATGGAGCGAATAATATCAGCAAAAGCGGGAATCCAAAAAATAAACAGAACGACTCCGGAGACCTTGAATAGCACATGTGCAATAGCTACGCGTTTGGCTTCTCGTGTTGCACCAATCGAGGCCAATCCTGCGGTTACACAGGTACCAATATTAGCTCCCATGATCAATGGAATGCCTGCATCGAGTGAGAGAAAACCTTGCTGCGCCAACACGATTATTATGCCTGTGAACGCACTACTACTCTGAATCAAAGCAGTGAATAGTGCCCCTACAAGAACTCCGAGGATCGGATTTTCCAGATCCTTAAGTACATCAACAAAGGCTGGATAACTACTTAATGGATTCATGGCGTCCGACATCAGCTTCATGCCAAAAAAGAGTATTCCAAAACCGAGTATTGCATCACCAATATTTTTATAATTTTCAGACTTGGAAAACATAGTGGTAAGGAAACCAATGGAAATCATCAATAGGGCGTAATCTGTTAATTTAAACGCAATTAATTGTGCTGTAATCGTAGTGCCTATATCTGCCCCAAGGATAACACCCAAAGATTGGGTAAATGTCATGAGCTGGGCTTGAACAAAACTGACCAGCATGACGGTTGTTGCACTGGAACTCTGGATAATCATGGTGACAAATGCTCCGACACCCAAACCCATAATTCGATTTTTCGTTAAAATGGAGAGGATGTTCCGCATCTTGTCTCCTGCCACTTTTTTAAGCCCCTCACTCATTTTTTCCATACCTATTAGAAAAAGGGACAAGCCACCCATAAGCCACATGATCAAATAAGCCCAGCTGATTTCGCCAACTGGGCTGGAACTGGAACTGGCAGCGTAGGCAGACACGGCCAGCGTAAATATCAATATTCTGGCAATAGGCTTTTTAAATAGATTGGCAAAGCGTTGCATTGTGTTTCCTCTCCGGTTATGGTTTGGGAAATTTCCTTAGGCTTTGGGTTTAAGTCTCACCAGCGACCATCCTTGAAGAAGTCTTCCTGGTCGTATACTGCCTTAAGCATATTTGTAGCTAATTTCCGAACATCGCCATTCACTGATATCTCAGTTTTTGTAATGTCGCGTTTCTTCAACTTTTCCAATATGATCTTTAAATCTTCAACTTCATATTTGTCGAGATCAAATTTGAATACCCATGCCATAATTCGTTCCTTTTTCTATGGTCTCTTATGTATTTGCGTTGCACTTCCTTGAGGGAATTGTTCTGATTTGATTCCGCTCATGCGCTCAAATGTTTCTATGTCTTGAGAGATAAATAATCCCCTGGCAGTGGCGTATCGCTGGTCTAAATGGTTTAATAATATAGCGCGTAATTGGATTTTACTGCCATCACGTTCTTTTATGTGCGCAGAAAAAAGCATTGGAATATTCAGGGGGACTGGTTTAAAAAACCGGGTTGTGAATTGTGCAGTCATGGCTGGATAGCCATTTAGCCAGCAACAGGCGCCCATCAACTCATCAAATACTGCTGAAATTGCACCGCCGTGAGCATGTCCAGGTGGTCCTTGTGCCAATCTACCGAAGATCACCTCTGCATAGACGGTTCCAAGTGATTGATCCTGGTAATATTTTATGGCTATGCGATCATCATTGCGCTCTCCCTGAACAAAAGAAACGAATTGTTTCCCAAATTCTACGGGGACAGCATTTTCCAATTCGGGATAATCCATGACTCTCCTTGCGTCTTGCAGCACATCTAAAATAATAAGAAACGTGAAAATAGAAATTTGAAAGAGAATGTAGGATGAATCTTGAAAATTGAAATTAGAAATATTGGCGGATTAAGATTCTTCATGTGCTGCGCACATTCAGAATGATAGTGAGGAGTGGTTTTTAACTAAAACAGAAAGCCACCGCGGAGTGCAGTGGCTTTGGATTGCTCAAAATAGTGCCCGAGACTGGAATCGAACCAGCACATACGTGAATATACTAGATCCTGAACCTAGCGCGTCTACCAATTCCGCCACCCGGGCATATCAAAAAAGCGGGCTAATGTAATC
>JABMOT010000178.1 GCA_013202385.1 Fidelibacterota bacterium | reverse complement strand
GTGAAGTGGTGGTCGCTATCACAAAAGGCCAGCTGGATTTTGGAACCTGGGAACAGATTTTCTATGGTGAATTTGATGGGCGTCGAAATAAACGTGTTCTGGTAAAAATTATTGGAGAATAGTTAGCCCGCTTATTAATACGCAAGCTTCAAATTATTCTAGCCCCAATTCCTTTTTAATTTCTTTTATCCAAAGCGCATATCCTGCTTCATTCATATGGAGACCATCAGGGCCAAAAATATCCTTTAGCGGTGTTCCGTCAGCTCCAAGCATGGGATTATAAACATCGATATAAAAAACCGTCGCTTGTTGATCAATCCTGGCTTTGATGAGCGCATTCGCTTTTGCCATATTTCCCATATGTTCTATGCGCGCAAGGCTAGGTTTAATTGAAATAAAGAAGATTGGAATATTTGGCCACTTTTCAAAAATCCGGGTTGTAAAAGTATTGAAATCAGTGAGCACTTTTTCTGGGGATTTGCCAGAGGCGATATCATTGTCACCTTCATAGACAACAATGGCGTTGGGTCGATAAGGAAAAACAATATCATCCAAAAAGTAGATCAAATCAGACATATGGGATCCACCTAAGCCCCGATTGAGAATATTCACCTCTGGAAAATCTTGAGCCAGCGTTTTCCAGCCGTCAATGCTTGAGCTACCGACAAATAAGAGTGAGTTGGGAATCGGTTTTTTTAGACTATCTGCAGCTTTGTAGTCCGCAACCTTACCGGAGAAGCGCAAAGGGTCAACAACAGGTTCAGGAGTCGCTTTAGGAGTTGGCCCACACGAGCAGATGACTATTGAAAAAAGGATGAGACTGAAGCTTGCAATAGTCAGTCGAATACATTTTGAAGTTGTCATTGTGAAACTCTCCCTTGGTAATTTGCAGCAGGTTTTTATAGAGGTCAAATATGCTAACCGCGAGGATCGCACACAATCCCATTTTTCAGGCATTATCGGCGCCCGTCTTGGGTTTAAGTCAGAAAATTATTTATCGCCTCATATACAAGCTCAGGTTGATCTGCGTGTACCCAGTGGCCAGCGCCGGGTATTGTTTTCAATCTAGCCAGCGGAAAATATCGCAGAATTTCAGGAGAGAGCTGTTCGTCCAGGTAGTCTGAATATTCGCCTCTTAAAAATAATACCGAGCCGATAAAGGGGTCATTCAGTTCTAAGGGTGCGGTCAGGTCCTCGTAATGATCCAGAAGCGCCTCGTGGTTGAATTTCCAGCCAAAGCTACCTTCGACGCTTCGTAAAACATTCTTTTGCACTAAGTGGCGTATTGGGCCTGATTCAATCGATTTGTTTAATTCACTATCTAGTAATCCCCGATCTGAAAAATCTGCCAGATCAAGGGTTCGCAGCACGCCAAGTATCGGTTCATGCCTCCTTTTCACCGGTCCCATTCCAATATCAATGATGCTTAGACTATTGATAATTTGTGGATGTAGGGTCGCAAACAGCATGGCCACTCTTCCGCCCAGTGAGTGACCGACGATATTCACCTGCTTCAACTCTTCCTGGTGGCAAAAATGAGAAAGATCTTGTACCATTTCGAGATAATCCATGGCTGATTCATGGGGTGAGCTTCCATGGTTTCTGAGGTCAAGGGCATAAACCGTATAAGATTGACCCCATCGTTTCGCCAGGGAATGCCAGTTATCTGCAGAACCAAAAAGACCATGAAGAATCAATAGGGGTGGACCCTGGCCATATTTTCGAAAGGATAAATTCATGAATTAAATCTCGATTCTAGAATATTATTGCTGCTCAAGAATCGACACTTCATCGCCGACACGGACATTGCCACTGCCCAAGGCAATTAAATTCATGCCAAACATTACATTGCCCTCTTGTTTGCGATATGTCGCAAGGGTTTTCAGAGGCTCCCGTGAAGCAATGCCACTTTTTTGATCAATGGTTGTGACTAAACAACGGGCACAGGGCTTTACAACCAGAAACTCAACATTCCCGATACTAACGCGTTTCCACCTGTCTTCTGCAAAGGCTTCAAAACCACTGACAATGAGATTCGATCTGAAACGATCCATGGGGATCGGTTGATCCAGCCGACCATTCAGGTCATCAAGAGATGATTGATGTGTGAGCAGGTAGGGGTAGCCATCAGCAAAGCTGACCTCAAATGAGCGATTGCTGGGTAAATATGAATTTTCCAGGGCTCGATGAACATCGCGATTCATATGAACCAGGCGAACAGACCTCCCGAGAATATCACTGAACCAGGCATCACAATCAGTGCTAATCCAATTGCCGTGTACTGTATCTTTCCAGATTTGAGTTTCAACCCGAGTCGATGAAGATGACTTTATTTCTAGGGTCAGTGACTCTTTCCCGATGCAGGAGACGACCAAATTGTCCTCCAATTGTGAAATTTTAATTTGTCCCAGTTTTGGAGTGCTACGCTGAGAGATAAAAGTTCCATTTTCTTCAATAAGCAGCCAGCGGCGATCCAGGGGAAAGCCGCGATCTTCCACTTCCGAGCTATTCAGTTTTATCCCTGAGCAGGATTTAATGGGGTAAATTGATATTTCATCGAGGGAAGGCATGCTTAACGAAGAATCACTAGACGTTAAAGTGGAAATAAATACAGTCGCCTTCCTGGACGATGTACTCTTTCCCTTGTAGTGATATCAAACCTTTTTCTTTCAGGATTTTTTCAGAACCATGAATCATTAGATCATCGAATTTGAAAATGGCCGCCTTGATAAATCCTTTTTCGAAGTCCGTATGAATTTCAGCAGCGGCTTTAGGAGCAGTTGAGCCCTTGCGAATTGTCCAGGCTCTGACCTCTTTTGGACCAGCAGTGTAGAATGATTGAAGTTGCAATAAATCGTAAGCACGATGAATGAGTTTGTTCAGACCAGGTTCTTCCAACCCAAATTCCGAGCAAAACTCAATCTTCTCAACATCATCCAGCAAGGCAATCTCTTGCTCCAGTTTGCCACAGAGCCTCAATGCAATTGCTCCCGTTGACTCAGCATAATCAAATAGACGCTGTGTCAACTCACCTCGTTTTTCAGCTAGGATTTCATTCTCATCCACATTGGCTACATAGAGCACTGGCTTCATTGTAAGCAGAAAATATCCGTGGGCTCGCTTCATTTCCTCAGGATCAAAATCTATGCTACGGGCCGGTTTAATGTCATCCAGGTGTACGCGGATACGCGTTAACAACTCTTCATCAGCTCGAGCTCCCTTATCACCGGATCGGGCCAGCTTGGTTACCCGATGAAGTTGTTTTTCAACGGAGTCAAGATCTTTGATAATCAATTCGCTCTCAATGGTTTCCACATCTCGAATGGGATCGATGCTCCCTTCAACATGGGTTATGTTTTCATCTTCAAAACACCGAACAACGTGAACAATTGCGGTAACTTCTCTGATATGCCCTAAGAACTGATTCCCGAGACCTTCGCCCTTGCTTGCCCCCCTGACCAATCCAGCGATATCAACAAACTCCATTATGGCAGGAGTTGTCTTATCCGGAGCGTAAATCTTTGCCAAAGCGCTCAATTTTTCATCGGGCACCATAACAATGCCTACATTCGGATCAATGGTGCAAAATGGATAATTTTCGGCCGGTATATCAGAAGCTGTCAGCGCGTTAAAAACTGTTGATTTACCCACATTGGGGAGACCTACGATTCCACAGGTTAATGCCATCTTAAAGCCCTTAAAGTATGCGTATCAGGTTAAAAATTCAAAATTGATTGAGATAATATGCCGTGGATGCAGCGGTTCTGTTGTGCAGTCGTACTGCTTGCCAAAGTTCTCTGGCGCTATGCAGTTTTGCAAACGTCTGTGCTTTGATTCAAAGTCAAGCGATAACGATGATTTTTTGAGCATCTGTTCAGCTTCAAAAAATGGGGCAGGAATTGAGAAAAATCGGTAGAATGACGACAAAAGTACACTGAAATGGATCATTGAATAGCAGCCCCACATAACTTTTCGAAACCCACCAAGTTTTCTACTGTCCCCAGAACTATCAATTTGTCCTTGGCTTTAAACTTATAGCCAGGATCGGGGTTAAAGTCTGCAACTCCAGTTCTATGCTCAACAGCAGTAACAATAATGTTAAAATTTTTCCTGATGCCCAGATCAAGGATCGACTTTCCATCGGCCTGAGATCCTGATTCAATTGTGATCGTTTCAAGCGCAAGATCCAGATTACCCCTGTTTAAGATGAGTTCAATGAAGTCCACGATTCCAGGAGCCATTGCCTGTCGAGCCAGCTTTGTCCCGGCTGCTTCATAGGGGTTCATAACCTTGTCAGCACCGGCTCTTTCCATTTTTGCAATAGATTCGGGAATGGTAGCGCGGGTTAATATGTAGATATCACTTTTTAAGTTTCGTGCAGAAAGGGTTAGAAAAAGATTATCCTGATCATCTTTCAGGACACCTATCAAGGTTGTGGCCCGCTCGATTCCTGCCTGCAAAAGAATATCATCAAGAGTTGCGTCTCCCTGAATTACAACCATGTCCTTTGGAGCCACCAGGGCAATTTTTTCAAGATCCTTTTCAACGACTACAAAACTTTTGCCTGCTGATTTAAGTTCTCTTGCAATAGCCTGACCCATGCGACCATAACCACAAAGAATGAAATGTTCATTTAATTTTCTGATACGTTTCGCCATGCGAAACCTCCTGTAACGGTTAAAATCTACTGCCTGTTGTGCAATATGACCGGCAATTATGAAGAAAAGTCCAATTCCCGTGAACATGATAAAGATGGTCCAAAGATGCCCCGAATCAGACATGTCCCATACTTCTTGAAAACCTACAGTGGCCAGTGTGATTGCAGTCATATAAAAAGCGTCAAACCAACCGACATCTTCAATCACAACAAAGCCAACGGTCCCGATAAGGATGATTCCAAGCATACCCAGGAGCAGATGTTCTATTCGTGTATCCAGCATGCTTTATAATAGGATGGGGGAGGGCTTAAGTCTATCGAAATCACCTTGGCGCTGAAGCTTGATTGAGGGCAAATCGCAATTTACAACTGTGGGTTTGAATATCTCTGGCTACTTTCTTTTGGCCATGGAATGGAAGCGTGACCTTCGGCTTTCAGACCCATCTCTTTTGGATTACATTCTCCGCTGATGAATGCCGCGCTGAACACTATAAATTACCCCATAAACGAAAAATTTAATCGGAGCCAGTATGTCAAAAATTATTGATGTTTTTAGTCGTCAAATCATGGATTCTCGCGGGAATCCCACCGTGGAAGTGGATGTCTATCTCGAAAGCGGGGCCTTCGGGCGTGCTGCAGTACCTTCCGGAGCTTCTACGGGTGAACACGAGGCCATGGAGTTACGGGATGGTGACAAAAGCAAATATTTGGGAAAAGGAGTGCTCAAAGCTGTTGCCAATGTGAATGACATATTGGCAGGTACCGTTATCGGGATGGAAGCCGTAGAACAGCGCGCCATCGATGAAAAAATGATCGCAGCTGATGGATCGGAAAACAAGTCAAAGCTTGGGGCAAATGCGATTTTAGGTGTTTCACTGGCAACTGCCAAGGCTGCTGCCATGGATTTTGATCTTACACTTTATGAGTATCTCGGCGGTGAGGAGGCTACACTGCTTCCCGCACCCATGATGAATATCCTGAACGGTGGTGAACATGCTGATAATAATGTCGATTTTCAGGAATTTATGGTTTTTCCGCTGGGTGCAAGTTCCTTCAGCCATGCCTTGCAAATGGGCGCTGAAACCTTCCATCAATTAAAAGCGGTGCTGAAAAGTAAAGGCCTGAACACCTCTGTGGGTGATGAAGGTGGTTTTGCACCAAATCTGCGCTCTAACGAAGAAGCAATAGAAGTCATCCTTGAAGCCATTGAGAAAACCGGTTACAAAGCTGGAAAAGACCTCTTCATTGCCCTTGATGTTGCGTCAAGCGAAATCTATGATCCTAAGACGGGTCTTTACAGCTTGACGGGTGAAGGCAGAACCCTCAACTCAGACGAAATTGTCGATTTTTATGCCGACTGGGTCTCAAAATATCCCATCGTCTCAATCGAAGATGGAATGGATGAGAATGATTGGGAAGGCTGGCAGAAACTGTATGCCAAACTGGGGAACAAGGTTCAGTTGGTTGGGGATGATTTAACGGTTACAAATCCAATCAGGCTACAAAAAGCAATTGATATGTCGGCCATAAACAGCATTCTGATCAAGTTGAATCAGATTGGAACATTGACAGAAACATTAGATACGATCAAGTTGGCTCATGATAATGGCTTGACTTGTGTGATCTCCCATCGCTCTGGTGAAACAGAAGATACGACCATTGCCGATCTCGCTGTAGCCACAGGTGCCGGTCAGATTAAAACCGGTTCAGCCTCCCGCAGTGATCGCATTGCCAAGTACAACCAGCTGCTTCGCATCGAAGAAGAATTGGGCGATCTGGCAACCTTTAAGGGATTTAAAGCCCTAAATCCTAAATAAAGGGTAATTATGGTTCAAAAACGGACACGTTCCAACAGTCCCAGGAAGGCGAGGCACTCAGGAGGCATATTCCAGAGTAAGGTCGCCTGGATATCCGGCGCAATCATTCTGCTCATTTTATTCCAGCTCTTTGTCCTCCGAGATGAAGGGATTTACAGTTTGATACGACTCAAACAGGAAATAAAAGCGATGGAAACACACATAGCGCGCCTTGAGCGGGAGAAAGCAGAATTGGAAAGTGAACGTGACCGTTTGGTTAGCGACCCAGATTATTTGGAAAGAATCGCTCGAGAACGTTTTCGAATGGCCAAACCAGGGGAGAAGGTTTTCCATGTTGTCACGGAGACGAAGAAGGCAGGAGATGAACGTTAGCTTGATTCAATCGAAACGGTCAAGAGTCTGTCATTTTCAAGTTGAAGAATGAGATGTTTGACGCGAGTAGTCGAGATCGATCCCGACCAAATTGCCGGCCTCGACTTGATGGGCCAAAGATTCCACTTTCATCCGCGTCACTGAGTTTACGCAAAAACAGTAAACTTCGATTCTCAGCATTTATGAGAGCACAAATTATTCTGTTTTTATTGATATTTTCAACTACCAGAGTAATGGGCGCAAAAGAAGACTCCCTGGCCTATGTGTTTCGTCAGGATAACCTTTCGACCAACAACGATTTCCAGCTTAATTATAAAATTGGCTTACCCGCAGGCGATCTCCTCATCAATGATGCACTGCACTATAAAGTATTTTCCTATGGTAGTGCAATATCCGGCGACAAACAGTACTCAGTCGAGCATCGTTTAAGGAGCGATTGGTCATGGGGTGAAAATCGATCAAAAAGTATCCGCATGGAGAGCAGTCAACACCAGGATCACCGAACAGGCTTGGCAGCCACCATCGAGAATTGGGCCTTACTAGCAGGTTTGAAACACAACGACACTTTTTCTGCCTTCTTTGGTGGAAGATCTGTTGAACGCTATGGAATCGTTGATGAAGGTTGGACAACAGAACTGGATCTTCAGAAAGTCTGGCAGTCAGAAGTTCAACGATCATCTATTAGCATATCTGGATCAAGGGATCAGCTGTCCGACCATATAAGCCACTCCCTGGAAACTCTGGCTGACTTTCGCATTCGCTTTGGCAGCATTTCTACTTTTCAAACCTCTCTGCTTCGCGAGACGCGATCACAATCATTTTTCACTGATTCTCTGGGGAGCTCTCAGTCTCGGTTTAATGATAATTTACAGTGGCAAAATCATTTCAACTATAAGCTGAGAGGGAATCTCCAACTTTCGCACACCCTCAACTGGGGAGACCAATTGACTGAAATTAATCAGGAAAAAGTTGATCTGAATTCAACAATTCGGTTGCCCGGTCAGGATCGTAAACGCTTTGCTCTGCTCAATGAGACGATCCTTGAATTGAGGAATCCGAATTTTTCATCTCTGACAGGGTTGAAAGTTGAGAATTCGCAAAATAAATATTATGTGGATTATACCCAGGTAGTATATCAACTCAGACAGGAGATTGAATGGCAAAACCAGGGACTGCTTGACTCTCTCTCCTGGTCAATGTTGCTCTCGCGCTTAGAATATGATACACCCGATACCACAAATGACGATGATAGGGACGAGTGGCGTTTAAACACTTCTCTGCGGTTTGCATGGCAACCCACACCGTTTTACACTCTGGATGTAGGTGTCAAATTGGGGATGTTTCATCTCATTTATTTGTTTAATACCCATAGTTCAGAAAATAACTGGAATCGAAACCTGGTGTTATGGTCTGGTTTAGCCTGGCATAGAAATGCCTGGGAGGGCGAAGGTCTGGCACGCATTCGCAGTAACTATTTTGATTATGATTATGATGATTATTTTATCGAAAGAGATCAACCACAACGAAGTTTCGTTCACCGTTCTCTCGACCTTCAAAAGCAACTTAGCTACAGATTTAGCCGTCATTGGTGGATCACTTCAAAGGTTGCCGTCCGCTGGGAGGACGAAGGAAATTTGAATTGGAAAGCTTTTGTACAGCAGGTGAGTAGTCAGCGCGAGCAATCTGAAGTGATCATCAAACTCTTTTATGGATATCGCGGTTGGGAGGGATGGCTTGGGTATTTAACCCACGAAAGATTGATAGAATATGCGATTGACAACAGAGAACCTCAACGCTGGAGTGGTTCCGGTCCCCTCCTGGGAGTTAGTTACGGATTGGGGGATCGTGTCTTTCTAAAAGGGGATGCCAGATTTATATCGGTTCAGGATCAAGATAGAGAATATCTGCTTCCAAAAGTCTTTGTTACGCTGACCTACCGCTAGATTCTTCAGGAATCGTTTTTTCAAGCTCATCAATCCGCTCGTTGAGGTTATCCAGATAGCCAGTTAAATGTTTTTGGATGTCTCGGATGGCCTGATTGTAATAGTGCGGACCCAAATACTCACTGAAAAAATCCAACAAAAATTCGGCTTCGAAATTTCCCAATTCCTGATCCATTTCAGTTTGGAAATAGTGTTGAATCTTATGAACAAGATCATTTTTTAGATCGCGTGAAAAAATGTGAATCATAGACTGCCTTTCTTTGCTGGAAAAAATATTGCCCGACATTGATTTTTACATTATTATAGTCTACACTTTAAAAACATTCCTCAAAGTTAAAAGTTGGAAATCTCATGATGCATTTC
>JABMOT010000177.1 GCA_013202385.1 Fidelibacterota bacterium | reverse complement strand
GATAATGATGTTAATGAGTTGAGTGATTCATTCAACTATGGCGACGACAATGACTGATTCACCTCGTCTGACGCATGTTTTTAAGCGGGACGGTACCTATGTTCCGTATTCACGCAAAAGGATAAGCAATGCGATCTATCGGGCTGCTGTTGCTATGGGTGGCCGTGATAAAGATAAGTCTGAGGAATTGGCCATCGCCGTTGAAACGATTCTTTGCAACAATTATTCAGTAGAACATCCTCCCATGGTGGAGGAGGTTCAGGATATTGTTGAGAAAGTTCTTATCGAAAAAGGCCACGCAACGGTTGCCAAACATTTTATTCTTTATCGTGCCAGTCAAAATGATAAGCGTAAGGCCAAGCTAAGTAAAAGTACGACTCATCAGGGAAAAATACCCTATCAGAAAATCTATGAAGTCTTGGTCTGGGCTTCGGATCATGACCTGAACTCGGTTGAAAAGCTGAATCAACGTATCGCCAGGGGTGATTTTAGGGATATCTGCTTAGAATCTGATGCTGCCTACGAATATGATGTCCAAGCCGCCGCACAACTCATAACTGAACACGATGGCGAAACGCGCATTGTGGTGGTGGCAGGTCCGTCATCTTCAGGCAAAACCACTACAACTCGGAAATTAGCCCACTACCTTTCAGAGAAGGGTCTGGGTATGGTAGAGCTCAATATCGATCATTATTTTTTCGATCTGGATTTGCATCCGGTGGACGAATTTGGTGATCACGATTTTGAAACACCTCAGGCTTTGGATCTGGTGCTTATAAATCAGCATGTGAAGCAACTCCTGGCGGGTGAGCAGGTAATGATTCCCAAATATGATTTTGCCACGGGCACCCGGGCGTTGAACCAGACTCCAATGCAGGTCAAACCCACAGATATCATTTTAATCGATAGCCTGCATGGGCTTTATGGACAGATGCTTAAAGGCATCGACGAGTCAAGTGTTTTTAAGGTATACATTGAAACCCTGCTCCAGATGAAGGGTGCAAATGGAAAATTTATTCGCTGGACAGATTTACGCCTCATGCGCCGCATGATCAGGGATGAGCAGCATAGAGCCTATGATCCAAGACAGACCTTGACACACTGGCACTATGTGCGGAATGCCGAGTTGCGAAATATTTTACCCTATATCCATACGGCAGATTATATCATCAATGGAGCCGTTCCCTACGAGCTCCCAATAATGCGCAATCGCCTCTTTGAGCATTTCAAACAGTGGGAACAAGATTACAAGGATGATCCCCGTAGGGTTGATGCATATCTAAGGGCAAAAAGAGTTCGGGAAATGCTGGAGTCCATTACTCCTGTAGCTGATGAATCCCTCATCCCCGAGACCTCTCATTTTAGAGAGTTCATTGGCGGCAGTATTTATGATGTCCATTAAGTCGCCAGGGGCGTAAAGACATCCATCCTTTTGGGCGCTTGGTCAGGTTTCTTGATCAATAAAATTCACAGTGAAGCATGACTATTAAAAAGTAGACCTTGTAATGAATTTGTTTCAGAAATGGTTTTATCGCTGGTCATTTATTGACATCCCGACTCTGGGTCTCAGTGCAATTCTATTAATCTACTATCTCAATTCTCAGCCTTCAGGTGGCGCAGAAGCTTTTGTAAATTCACTTGTCCCCAATCTTGCGACAGAATTGTTTGGTGTGTGGCTAAGTGTCCGAATCATCGAATCCGTCTTGCGATTAAGACAGAAACGCAGTCGGCTACGCACACAATTAATTGAAAACATGAATTATCTGATTACGCTGATTCGAAGCATTGCCCCCCACTTTGAGCAACAGACCATTGACCATCTCACCGCTGAACTCAATTGGTTTGAAGAGATGAAAGACTATCGCATTAGCGGCACTTCCAAAGAGACCATCAATCTGATTAATGAAGTCACAAAACTTTATTCAATGGCCGCCAAAGAAGCCTTGAAAATTAATCCGTTACGAGACGGCATCAATGATCTCTTCCTCAGAAATCCAGAGATGCTGGAAGATGGTCACATGAAAGAACTCCATGATGTGTACCGCAGACAGAATTATACCAGAATCATTGTAAGGCGCATCGATTCTCGAATTTTAAGATATAAAGAACATATTGCCCTTTCAGAGCCGGAGCGTCCCAGATTAAAAGAGCAGGAAATCATCAAGAAGATCGAGGCGTATACAGAAATCCTTAAGGTGTATACAGCGATTACACTGGAGGCTGAAGCAGCAGTGCTTGAGGCGCGTTCAGCTGTATTGAATCGTGAATTTAATTTCTAGAGCTGTCAAGCCCCAGGGGATCATCAAAAAAATTGTTAGAATTGAAATAATTCGTAGGTTCACGCAATGACAGGTAAACTACTTGACTTAAAATTTCTTCGAGGGCTTATCCCCCTTGTCAACTTGGCCAAACGCGTCAGTGTACCCGGTTTTGATAAAGTCCCCATTTACAATGTTGCGCTATTTTTTTTCAGGGGTATTCGAGATGGAGCGGTTATTATGCGCGCAGAAGCCGTTGCCTTTAACCTGATATTTGCGCTTTTCCCGGCCATTATTGTGCTTTTCACACTGATCCCCATTGTTCCCATCGATAATTTTCAAGTGGAATTACTCCTCATGATTCAATCCATTGTGCCTGAGAGTACCTATGGTGTGGTACAGCAGATTATTGAAGATATCATCACCATAAAACATGGTGGCTTGCTCTCCATAGGTTTTGTTCTGGTGCTGGTGTTTTCAACCAACGGGATCGTATCTCTCATTGATTCCTTCAACGCATCCGTTCATGTGGTTGAAACACGACCCTGGTTGATGCGTAGAGCCATATCTCTGGTTCTGGTTATCATTCTCTGGCTTCTGGTAACTATGGGAGTCTCGCTCATCACCTTCACCCATACGTTGATGGATTTTTTGGTGGCTAAAGACTTAATGAAAGTTGGATTGATCTATTACCTGGTGGCTGGAGGCAAGTGGATCGCCATTTTGGCCGTCTTCTATTTTGCCTATTCATTTCTATACTATCTGGGACCAGCCAAGAAAAGTCAATACCGCTTTATCTCTGCCGGCGCCAGCCTGGCAACAGTGCTAACCATTTTGATCACAATAGGTCTGGGCTTTTATATTGACCATTTCAGTGGTTACAATGCCCTCTATGGATCCATTGGCTCTCTGCCGATTATTATGCTCATGATCTTCTTCGATGCGCTGGCCATTATTATTGGTTTTGAATTGAACATTGGTATCGTGGCGGCGCGACAGGTAAACGTGACTAAGGTAGAAGAGTAATGCAAAGCCTCGCTTTCTCGTCGTTTCTTCCCGATGCTCTTCAAAAAACAGTTTGTTTTTTAGGTTTTATTAACTGCTTTTATTTTCATGCTAGGGTGTTAAGTTAGCGGCACTCGCTAATAGATACGTATCAGGGTAACATTGGCTTTCGTCCAATCACTGCCATAAAAATCAAAGGGGGATCCATGAAATCAATCATTCAAAAACTAAATCTGTTAATGGTTCTGAGCTCAGCGCTGATGGCCAATGGTGTTTGTATTGTGGATGCAGAGTTCGGCTCTTATCTCAGATTGATGAGCAGTACCGTAAATGTTCAGGTCGAGAACCAGGTTGCTGTCATAACAGCGACGCAGGTATTTAAAAATACACTCTCCATTGCCACCGAGTTCAAATATGCTTTTCCACTGGCTGAAGCAGAAAGTGCAATCGCTTTGCGCTGGTACATGAATCAGCAATGGCAGGAAGCAGCTATTGGGACGAGTCCACAGGATACGACCATACCCGGTGGTGGTGGCGAACCGAATGAATATCTTGAAACCTATCTGGGTGAAACACCACTGTATTTTGGATTGACAGAACTTCTGGAGCCAGATTCAGTTGTTATCATTGAATTGACTTATGTCAACTTGCTACCCTATGAGTTTGGAAATGTGTCGTTTCACTATCCCAACGATTACAGCTTAATACAGAATAGCTATCTGGATATGCAACAAATTGAATTCACCATAAATTCTGAGCGTGATATTACCCAATTGTTGCTTCTCAGCCACCTGGCAGACGTCACGACGAACAATGGAAATATTGCCTATGTGAAGTGGACAGGTTATGAGCTTGTGGCAAACCAGGACTACTCAATTCAATTTGCATTGAGCCCTGATGATTTAGGTCTTTTTGGTTTGAGTACCTATTTGGACACATCTCAAGTTCCTGACGAGGGAGGGCGCGGTTTTTTTGTGTTTGTCGCTGAGCCGGATGCTGGCAATAGCACAGATGTGATTCGAAAAGTATTTACTCTGATTGTGGACAGATCTGGAAGTATGAGTGGCAATAAGATTGTCCAGGCCAGGAATGCCTCATCATTTATAGTAAACAACCTTAACCAGGGTGATAAATTTAATATTGTTGATTTTTCATCTGATGTGAGTTCATTTCAACCTGCGCATGTGGATTTTAATCCAGCCAATGCAGCACAAGCGCAAGTTTATATCTCTGGTATACATGCGTTTGGGTCAACAAATATTTCGGAAGCCTTCAGCGTCGCAATTCCTCAATTCGCAGCGGCAAACGATAGTACCGCTAATATTATTGTATTCTTTACTGATGGTGAGGCGACTTCAGGTATCACTGATACACCGGGAATTCTAAACCATGTTCAGGATATTGTAAATGCCAGCGAAACTGAAATCATGGTGTTCCCATTTGGCATTGGTACTGGCGCGAATGAACAACTTCTTTCCCAATTGGCGAACCAGAATGAAGGTATTGCTTATTTCCTGGGAAATGATGAACTGGAAGCAAGCATCACTCAGTTTTACCTGCTGATCCGGAATCCTGTCTTATTGAATACGGAGCTGTCATTTTCGCTTACGGGTGTCAGTCAGGCTTATCCTTCACCCTTGCCAAACCTCTACGTGGGACAGCAAATGATCGTGGCAGGACGTTACAATAATCCAGGTACCGTAAATGTAAATCTTAACGGCGAAGCTTTTGGTCAGCCGGTCTCGTATTCATATCCCCTTGAGCTGGCAGGCGATCCGATAAGCAGTTATCAGTTCCTCCCAAAGATATGGGCGAAGAAAAAAATCGAAAATTTGCTGATTCAGTATTATATCCTCGGACCAGGTTCTCCTGCTGCCGATGAAATCCGCGCTGAGATAGTCACCATCAGTTTGAACTATGGGGTTATCACGCCATTTACCAGCTTTACAGATCCAACGGTAGGGATTGAGGAAATATTCAGTGATCAGGTTGATTTGCCAGTTTCGTTTAAGGTTTTGGATAATTTTCCCAATCCGTTTAATGCTGGCACAACGATCAGATTTGAGACAAGCCAAATCCTCCACCGGGATGTCACCATCATGATCTATAATTCTCTCGGTCAGCTGGTGAAAATTCTGACGCGATCTGTATCTGGGCCCGGTATGTATGAGGTTTTCTGGGATGGTACGCTTCAAAATGGTGAATTGGCGCCATCCGGGGTGTATGTCTATCTCATCGATTTTGGCAGTGCGATTCTGGGTGGGAAAATGATAATGGTGAAATAGCCTACAAAAGGTTCACTTAGTTTCACTATTCGCCCTCGCATTCGTTAACAATACATTTCCGCGAGGGCGAAATGGTCTAGATTACACGCATGAAAAATGCCACCAGCCTCATACTTTTTCTGCCCATCATTCTCATGGCTAGCAATCTCGACCTACTCTACGATGACAGTCAGGTAGCCATCGTTGAAATAAATCTGGCCCCAGACTCTATGGAATGGATGTATGATCATGTCCACAGCGATTCCATGCATCTCGCAAGTCTACATTTCACCAATACATATATCGATGAAACCGTGGAAAATGTTGGGTTTCGGCTCCGTGGCAATACATCTCGGGATTCACAAAAAAAATCTTTCAAAGTTTCCTTTAACAGTTTTGTGGCAGGTCGCAAATTTTATGATGTTGAAAAGCTGAACATCAATGGTGAGCATAATGATCCCTCCATTATGCGCAGCAAAATCAGCTGGGATCACTATGAGAAAACCGGGATGGCCAGTACGCGAGCAGCTCACTGTGCCCTGTATATTAATGATGTATATTATGGTCTCTATATTTCCGTTGAACATATCGATGAAGAATTTCTGCAAAAACGTTTCGAAGATGATTCCGGTAATTTGTGGAAATGTTTGTGGCCAGCTGATCTTAGCTATCAGGGACCAGACCCGGAAGATTACTATCCCTACCAGGATGCCACTCATCCTTATGAGTTAAAAACCAACACAGACGACTATGACTACTCGGAACTTGCTCACTTAATTGACATCATTAACAATACACCTGCCGCTAGCTTTGCCGACTCATTAGAGCAGGTTTTGGTGGTTCCTGAGGTACTCAAATATGCAGCCATGGATGTCCTTACTGGGAACTGGGACGACTATTGGTTTCTGAAAAACAATTTCTACATCTACCATGAACCCGCTATTGATCGTTTTCATTGGATCCCCTACGACTATGACAACAGTTTTGGAATCGACTGGTTTGGTGTGGATTGGACCCAGATAAATCCATACAGCTTTGTGACCATTGAAGAAACACAGGGCGATAATCCCGGTTCTCGCCCTTTGATGGAAAACATAATGGCCAATGCCCAATATCGTAATCTTTATACACACATCCTTCAGTATTACATGGAAAACATTACTGAACTAAATCTATGGGAATCAAAGCTGGATAGTTTGAAAACCATGATTACTCCCTGGGCTGAGGCTGATACGTATCGTACTCTGGACTATGGATTTAGCATTCCAGAATTTCATCAATCTTATTCGCCAATCTCCTATTCGAATCAACATGTAAAAAAGGGCTTGAAACAATTCATTAATGAACGCCATGCATCATTGGCGACTCAATTGAATTATCAAGCGGCTGCACCACTCATTTATGACCTTCAATATTGGCCTCTGATTCCGGGACCCGATGACAGTATTTATGTAAGTGTCGCCGCCTTTAGTCCGGTTGGTCTTGATAGCCTGACCATCGCCTTTCATCCTGGTGTTTTAACAGTCATATACTCCTATCCCATGCGATTCTCACCCCTCTCGCCAGCAAAGCGTATCGAGGAATCTGACCGTTGGATAGGGGTCATTCCCCCCATGGGCCAAAATGGTCACGGTCGTTTTCAGGTCGGCGTTGTGGATCTGAATGGTGCGAATATGGTTTATCCTCGAAATGATTTTATCAGTGTCCGAGTTCCCCCGTCAGTAGACAATCCTTTGCGCATAAATGAAATACTGGCAAGCAATGCCGCAAGCAATGCAGATGAGTCAGGTGAATTTGACGACTGGTTGGAAATCCATAATTTTGGAGATAACTATCTTTATTTAAGTGGAATGTATCTGACGGACAACCCCTCCAACCTCACGAAATGGATGTTTCCTTTTGGTGGTGTTGCAATTGAAGCAGGTGGCTATGCGCTGGTCTGGTGTGATGAAGATCAGGAGCAACCCGGACTTCATAGCAGTTTCAAATTGAGCAGTGCTGGTGAATTTCTTGCTCTGGTAGCGACAGATGGTGAATCCATTGTGGATGCCATTAATTTCGGAGCCCAGAATACGGACATTTCTTATGGTCGAAGCCCTGACGGATCAGATTCATGGTCGTTTTTTGATGAACCCACGCCTGGTTCTGCCAATTCAACCAACCAGATAAAAGATCCCATACTTCAGCCGACAGCATTCAAATTAAATAATTATCCCAATCCTTTCAATCCAGCAACAGTCATTGGTTATAGTCTGCCTGAAACAGGAGCAGTTGACCTCTCAATCATGAGTCTAAATGGACGACGTGTTGCCCGGCTCGTGAATGGAGTACAACCCAAAGGTCAATATGAATGCTTGTGGGATTCTCAATCTGAAACAGGTAATGTTTTGCCCGCCGGCATCTACTTTGTTCGCTTAGAACAGAACCAAATAGTAGCAAGTCGCAAAATCCTGCTGCTTAAATAATTATCCTCGGTAGGGACGGCAACAGCGGAGTTCAGGTTCCTTCCCTTGAGTATCGCATGAAGGCCAACTATGGATAACAACAGAGTTACAAAAACGGTACAAAAATTTCAAGCAGGGTCGAGTTGTGCCCAAGCCGTATTATCCAGTTATCT
>JABMOT010000176.1 GCA_013202385.1 Fidelibacterota bacterium | reverse complement strand
TCTCCATACGATCGCGGAGAGGTCCCGGAATGGGATCCAGCCAATTTGCCGTGGCAATAAACATTACTTTTGATAAATCGAATGCGACCTCAAGATAGTGGTCGCTGAAAGAATGGTTTTGTTCAGGATCCAGCACTTCCAATAATGCTGAGCTGGGATCACCTCGGAAATCGGTCCCCAGCTTATCCACTTCATCCAACATGAATACTGGATTCCGGGTTTTAGCTTTCTTTAAACCTTGAATGATACGACCCGGTAAAGCTCCAATATAGGTTCTCCGATGACCTCTGATTTCGGCTTCGTCTCTCACGCCCCCCAGTGAAATTCGAATAAATTCACGTCCAAGGGCATCGGCAATTGATTTTCCCAGAGAGGTTTTGCCGGTTCCTGGAGGACCCTGAAAACAGAGGATTGGTCCCTTGATCCTTGCATCTGGACTGTTTTCCATCTTAAGCTTGCGAACGGCTAAAAATTCGAGCACTCTATTTTTCACACGCTTCAGACCATAATGGTCTCGATCCAGAATATTTAACGCCTCCTGGATATCTACGCGGTCTTCTGTTTCTTTGCTCCAGGGTAGCTCGACAAGCCAGTCCAAATAGGTCCTGGAAACAGTATATTCAGGGGAAGATGGAGGAATTCGCTGGAGCCGATCAATTTCTTTGTTTGCAACTTTGAGGGCTTCTTCAGGCATGCCTGCGGCAACAATTTTTTCTTCCAGCTCTTTAATTTCGAGCGTCTGGTCATCTTCGCCTAATTCCTTTTTAATGGCCTTCATCTGCTCTCGAAGAAAATATTCACGCTGACTTTTGGAGATTTCCTCCTGAACTTCAGTTTGGATCTTTTCGCCGATTTCCTGCCTCTGAATCTCTCTATTGATTAGGATGGTAGCCTTCTTGAGGCGTTCAGAGACTTTGGTCTCCTCCAGAATATCCTGCTTCTCAGCATTTGAGAGTTGCATCATTGAGATCGCACGATCCACCAAACGGGCAGGATGCTGAATATTTGACAATAATGAGATATGTTCCTGGGTGATATAGTCGGCAACTTTTGAAAGTTCGCGGAATAGAGCACGAATATTAGCTGACATGGCATCGGTTTCAAGATCAGCGGTATATACCTCATCGATGGCTTCAATAGCGGCTTTGAAATAAGGTTCAGTCTGGGAATAGTTTCTTATCCGGACTCTTTCACCTCCTTGCACAATTGCACTCTGACTACCATCAGGCATATCAAGGATTTTCATGACTGAGGCGGTTGTGCCAACGTCAAACAGATCGCCGACCTCTGGATTTTCTACGGAACCTTCTCGCTGCGCGACAACAACAATTGTTTTTTTACCAGAGGGTAACTCGCGGAGAAGCTTCAGGGATCGTTCTCTACCGATATATAACGGAATCACTTGCTGAGGAAATAACACGGTATTTCTAAGCGGCATTACTGGGAAGCTGGTACTTGGTATTATTTCATTCATTGTATTTCTCCGAGCAATAGTCTATTCATAATCTGATTCATATTTAAGTGTCTCTTGAACACGTTGGGTTTGAAAATGCTTCAATACTTTTAGGACACGCAGCGTAACTGAAAAATTACCCTGCCGATCCAGATTCACAATGCTTGGCCAAAGACCATCTTTAAGCTGAGCATCTATGAGCCAATCCAACAACTTATTTGTTTTTCTATCTCTGGCACTATCATCCACTATCATTAGTGTCTCCAAATAGCGTAAAGTTCCACCAGATATAACGCTAAGTCCACTGGTGCCACTAATCAGAGTGTCCCAGGCTTGCATGCCAGGGAGTAATTTGCTCTGACCTTTTTGGAGCAATTGATTTTGTAGATATTTTAAGCCCTTTTTCAGACTCCTATTTCCTTTAAAATTTTCGGACTGACCCAGAGTCCACAGCAAATATTGGGTGCTCCAGATGCAGGTCTCTTTTTCCTGAGGCAGACTTGACCAACCACCATCAGCATTTTGTCGGGCGAGTATCTCCCTTACAATGCGTTTGATGATGGGATTGCCTTCCAGATTGTAAGCGATGGCCAGATGAATGGCTTGCGATAAATGATGGAGTCTCAAGGGAAGCTCTGTTTCAGCCAGAGTGCGGAGAACCTCCCGCATTCCTAACATAACCTTCTCCTGTTTGTAGGTAACCGACATATCCAATAATACATGCAATACTTCAAGCTGTTTTAGAAACTGGAGCACCTGAATCTGCTGTTCATTCAGCCCTGATATTTTTCCATCTAAAGCCCATAGTCCGTCCGGCTTCTGCTCTGCCAATAGTTTCCGGCGCACTCGGTGCTTGCGTAGGTTTTTTTGAAGGGCAAGAAAATCCTCAGAAGTCGAATCCTCCAGGAGATCAACCAGGAGCTGATATCGAATCGGCAGAGGAGCCGCTTTTTGAAGCATCGGGATGGGATTCTTCTTAAAATTCCTCATCCAGGGATATCCCTCGAAATTCAGGTCGTCGTGTCTCATTGCTACAAGCTAAACCCAATAACCCTAGTTGTAAAGCTAACAATGCCCTCTAACCCGCATAAATATACAGTAAATGAAGATTTTGTTAGAGCTGAACCCCACAACAGGCTCGCTAAACCGTAAACACTATCCGCTAAGGTCTTCGAATATGTTTATAATAAGGAGAACAGCGTTTGATTTTAGGAGAAAAATGCAAAAAAAAACCCTGGTGATGAGCCAGGGTTTTGTCGAGGAGAGTTGCGAAATTAACAGTTACAACTACCGCCACCGCCATTGCCGCAGCTGCAATTGCCACCACCGCATCCACAATTTGACTGAGCTTTAGGTTTCATAATTGTGAATCCTTCAGCATTGTCATCTTTGTAGTATTCAACACTGGCACCTTCCAGCTGCGCAAAACTTGCTGGGTCTACCAGGACAC
>JABMOT010000175.1 GCA_013202385.1 Fidelibacterota bacterium | reverse complement strand
ACCTGTTGAAGCCTATGACAAAGTAGATTGAATCAGTTTTAAGAATAACATCACGAATAATACTGGTGCAAAAGACGGGGAATTTAAAGGACTCAACATTAAAACGCTGGAAATGGATAAAGTATCTGATTGGCTATATATCCCATCGATGAAAACACAAAGTGGACTGGAATCGGTCTATTCAGGCTTCGATTTTGAAAAGATTAAAACAGATGTGTTTGGAAATCTTAGATCACCTGGCAACCGCGTCGGAGCTATCGGAGGAGCCAAAAATAATCAATCTGGCGACATTAAGAAAAGCGCATATGGTCCGGCCTGGTTTGTAGCTGAAAAACCGAGAGCCGCTCAAAAGGTCTTGCTGGCAACAAATACACCTGGTGATTTGGCTCAGAAAATCGCAGAAGCCAATTCTGGTGATCTGATAGAATTGCAAGCAGGTAAGTATACCCTGGAGTTTCCCCTAGTGATTGATAAAAAGATCATCCTTAAATCCCAGAATCCAAAGACTCAGGCAGTGATCCTGTATGAGGGAATCAAAAATACGCCTGCCTTTGAGATGAATCCGAAGGGGAACCTTTCTTTGGAGAATATCAGTCTAATGGGTAATCATGAGACATTCGCCTTCGCCCCGCTGGAAGAGAATATGAGAAGCGGCTATAATCTGTGGGTTGAGGATTGCCAGATAGAGGGCTTCAAGAAAATACTTCTGGCATACAGGGGTTCATTTGCAGATACAATTTCCTTTTCAAACACCTCGCTGAAGAATTGTTTCAGTGGAATTGATCTGGCAGCAGAAACAGATGATAAGGGTGACTACAATGCTGAGTTTTTGAACCTCGTTAATTGTGAATTCGATAATATTCAAACGGATGTGCTAAATTTTTATCGAGGTGGCTATGATGAGTCAACCATCGGTGGAAACCTGCTTGTCCAGGGCTGCCACTTTCAAAATTGTGGCAAACTGGAAAAAAGTAAAATCCTGCTCAAAACCAGGGGCATCATTAATGTGGAAATCTTGAATAATACCTTCATAAACAATTCTGTACAGTTGGTCGCTCTCTTATGGGGGGAAAAGGACAACCGGCACTCCGGGAATGATATCAGTCGGTCAGGAGTCATTCGAGTAGATCAATATTTAAAGCAAAAACTTGTCTACTAATCGTGTAATTACCTGGAATAAGTTCAGGGTGAACCAGCAAATATCCGTGATATGCTACACGTATACATAGATGCAGATGCCTGCCCTGTCAAACCAGAAATTTACAAGGTAGCCCATAGATATAAACTTCAGGTTACTGTGGTAGCAAATTCCTGGATGCGTGTTCCTCAGGGACAGAATATAAAACTGGAAGTTGTTGGGGACGGTTTTGATGAAGCCGATGACTGGATTGTGGAGCATGTGGAAGCACAGGATATTGTTATTACAGCCGATATTCCCCTCGCCAGCCGCTGTCTAACTGCGGGAGCTGAAGTGCTGGGGACGACAGGAAAACGGTTTACCGAAGACAGTATTGGTCAAACGCTAGCCACACGAGATCTTTTGGCTGAACTCCGGAGTGCAGGTGAAATAACAGGGGGTCCAGCTCCTATTACCCAGCGCAATCGCTCTGAATTTTTACAGAAACTTGACCTTGTGGTCCAGTCTATCCAACGAGAGCAAAAGTGAAAACAATCAAGCTTAATTACGGGGGTATTTATGACACAGCAATCAGTGGTTGAAACTTTCCTATCACACAAGACTCTGGCTCTGGCAGGGGTCTCCCGATCTGGAAAGAAATTTGGAAACGCTGTTTTGAAAGCGTTAAAAATTAAAGGATATGAGGTGCTCGTCGTGCATCCTGAAGTGGCAGACATTGATGGACATGCTTGCTTTCCCTCACTTGCCGAATTACCTGATCGCGTGGGAGGACTCATTTTGGTCGTCCCACCAGTCCAAACTGAAAAGCTGGTTCGAGAAGCGCACTCTGTCGGAATATTGAATATCTGGATGCAGCAGGGATCGGAGTCTAAAGAGGCAGTCATTTTTTGTCAGGACAATGACATGGCTGTCATTTCAGGTGAGTGCATCTTGATGTATGCTCAACCTCAAGGTTTCCACAAGTTCCATCACTGGTTGTGGGGAATTTTAGGCAAAAGACCCAAAGCACATGCATAAATGGATGGAGGAAAAGATTTGAAGGTTTTATTTATCGGAGGAACCGGTATCATAAGTTCAGCTTGTTCTGAACTGGCAATTAAAAAGGGTATTGATCTTTACCATCTGAATCGTGGTGCGAGTGTTAAAGTGAGACCTGTTATCGGGGTAAAAACAATCAAGGCTGATATCAGAGATCCTGAGGCGACTCAACTGGCCCTATCTGATTACCACTTTGATGCCGTCGTCGAGTGGATTGGTTTTGTACCAGAGCATATTCAAACCGATATTGAATTGTTCAGAAACAAAACAAAGCAATATATTTTCATAAGTTCTAGCGCAGCCTATCAGACACCACCTGAAAAACTTCCTGTTACTGAGGAGACCCCACTTGAAAACCCGTTTTGGGAGTATGCCAGAAATAAAATTGCCTGCGAGAACGTATTGCAGAAGGAGTATGAATTGAGTGGTTTCCCCTACACCGTTGTAAGACCTTCACATACTTATGATAAGACCCTCATCCCACTTATGGGCGGTTACACCACCCTGGCCAGAATGAAGCAAGGTTTATCTGTGATTGTCCACGGTGACGGTGCATCCATTTGGACCCTCACCCATCACACTGATTTCGCCAAAGGTCTGGTTGGTTTATTGGGGAAAGTGGAAGCGATCGGCCAAGCCTATCACATCACTTCTGATGAATGGTTATCCTGGGAAAGTATTTTTTTAAAGTTAGCCCGTGCTATGGGTGTCAGTCCCAAGCTGGTGCATATCCCTTCAGATATCATCGCCAGCTACGATAAAGAAATAGGTGATGGCCTGGTGGGGGATAAGACCCACAGTATGATATTTGACAACGCAAAAATCAAAGCATTGGTCCCAGAATTTAGAGCAGAGATCACTTTTGATCAGGGGGCTCAGGAGATTGTGGACTGGTACGAGTTCAACCCGGAGCGACAGATTGTTGACAAACGCATCAATGCTCTCATGGACAAAATGATAGCCGAATATCGCTAATGCAGAGCACAAGCCATGTATGAAGAATATCCAGAGCTGGGGAGAAGACTCGCCGCCCTGAAGCTGGGTCATTATCTTGAATTCGGCTGTGGAGATGGCACCTTTCTGAAGTACATCCTAAATCAGAACAA
Source organism: Fidelibacterota bacterium (assembly GCA_013202385.1). Taxonomy (GTDB): domain Bacteria; phylum Fidelibacterota; class UBA8477; order UBA8477; family JABMPR01; genus JABMPR01. The sequence continues at coordinate 18,290 of JABMOT010000175.1, read as the reverse complement.
ATCTTTTCAATCCATCGCTGCAGTTGATATTAATCCAGGATCCGTGGCATTAGCCAGAAATAAATTGGATGATTATGCGATTGACTTTATCATTCAGGAAACACTTCCCCTGGCGTTTGATAAACATCATTTTTCAGCCATTACCCTCTCAAACACTTTGCACCATATAAGGGACAAAGCTGCTGTGCTGAATGAACTTAAAAGACTCCTGAAACCTGGTGGTCAAATCATTGTCACAGAGATGATCTCAAATGAACTCAGTGAGGCTGAGCTGACCTATTTCAAGCTCCATTGTTTAAGAGCAGATATTGATCGCAACAACCAGATTTATCATGATGCAACCTATGCTTCCCATGAGATTGAGGGTATGATAAAGGAAACTGGTTTGAGGATTCTTTCAAAAGCCATCATTCTCAATGAAAAAATCGGCGGAGTTGATGAAACCGAAATCCAGTCGGTGACAGCGTCCCTCGAGGAAATGATTGCCAATGAGAGCCTGAGCCCAGGTTTTGAGGAACTCAAGCAAAAAGCTCAAAGCGTGAAGGACTCGCTGCTACAATTCGGGATCAAACGGCCACGACAAATCTATTTAGAAGTTGCACTTTAACTGGCGAGACAGAGCGGCTGTTGAGTGGACCTTTGGTGTGATAAGAAAGAAGGAGAGCTATGAGTAGAATTGTGATTGTATGTTATAGACCTAAGCCTGGACATGAGCTGACGCTTAAAGCTCTTCTCAGATTTCACACCAATCAAGGTTGATAGCTGATGCCCAAGCTATCGAGAAAACGACAAGCATTGGTATCTGTCATGAGATGTAGCTCGAGCCTGGGGCGTTATTTTTCCATCCGAAACAGCAAAGCACTTAACAATTCTTGATTAAACAGTCCCCATGAATATGTTTACTCTGACTGTGGAAACAGTGATTCACAAGCCTGATTCTCAGGTCAATTGAGGATCGTTTTTTCGTTGCTGCCAATAGAATCTAAAAGGGACAAAGCATGTTTGAATGGATGACTAGCCCGGAAGCCTGGGTCGCTTTAGGGACACTTACTGTTCTTGAAATAGTATTGGGCATTGACAATATTATTTTTATTTCAATCATTGTTAGCCGGCTCCCAGGTCATCAAAGGGACACTGCCCGCAGAGTTGGATTAGTGCTGGCTATGGTCACGCGTCTGGCGCTCTTGTTCTCCATCGCCTGGATAGCGACGCTGACTGAACCCTGGTTCGAAATCCTCGGGCAAGCCATGTCAGGAAAAGACCTTATCCTTATAGTTGGCGGTCTTTTTCTGCTCGCCAAGGCGACTCACGAGATTCACAACAGCCTGGAAGGAATCGCACCGGAGTCAGTATCAACACTAAAGGTTAGCATGGCCGGAGTGCTCTTTCAGATTACTATATTTGACATTGTGTTCTCGCTGGATTCTGTTATTACCGCAGTAGGACTCGCCAAGCACCTTGCCGTTATGACAGCGGCCATTGTCATCGCAGTAGGGGTGATGCTGCTGGCAGCCAAGACCATTGGCGATTTTGTAGAGTCCCATCCCACCATAAAAATTTTGGCACTTTCCTTCCTGATCATGATTGGAGCGACCCTTTTTGTGGAAGGTTTCGGTGTCCACGTTCCCAAGGGCTATATTTATTTTGCCATGGCTTTTTCTGTTATGGTGGAGATGCTTAATTTGCAGCTGCGAAAAAAAACAACAAGCCAGCCGCTCAAATTGCGTCCGAAGCATGCCGCTCAAGATGTAGCGCTGCTGGATCCTGATTCAGGGAATTAATGATAATCATGATTTTCTTCGAAAAAGCAAAGGTCTGATTACAGTATGGATACATCAAAATTTTCAAAGCTGTTTCCCCAACCCAAAAGTCTCATTGGAATGATTCATGTTCAGGCTCTACCTGGGACGCCTCGAAATTATCTTTCGATCCATGAGATCGCAATTCAGGCAGTAAATGAAGCCCAAGTTTTGGTTCAAAACGGGATGCAGGCCATCATGTTGGAAAACATGCATGACAGGCCCTATCTCAATCGCCAGGTGGGACCCGAAATAATTTCTGCACTCACGCGAGTTGCTACTGAAGTCCGGGCCGTTTGCGATCTTCCCCTGGGAATTCAAATTCTGGCTGGAGCCAACCAGGCCGCCCTGTCTGTCGCTCAGGCTGCAGAACTCCAGTTTATCCGTGCCGAAGGTTTTGTTTTTGGTCACATGGCTGATGAAGGACTCCTCCAATCTGATGCCGGGGAACTGCTACGCTTCCGCAAGATGATTGGAGCAGAGCACATTCAGATTTTTACAGATATTAAAAAGAAGCACAGCAGTCACGCCATGACGTCGGATGTCTCCCTTGAAGACACTGTCGAGGCAGCGGAATTCTTCCTCAGCGATGGCGTTATTATTACGGGGACCCATACTGGGAAACCGGTTATTCAAGAGGAGCTCTCCGCTGTGTATTCAGCTGCAAACCTGCCGGTTTTGGTCGGGAGTGGTGTGACAGCAGAAGGTCTGGCAAAAACCTGGGATCATGCAGATGCATTTATTGTGGGTTCTTATTTCAAGCTGGATGGAAATTGGAAAAATGACCCCGATCCAGCTCGCGTCCAATCATTAGTGAATGCCCGGGAAGTACTGTTGTCATGATAGTAGATCAAGCAGAAAAGCTCTTTGTCAATGGTGTCATACTTACCCAGGATAGTCGGCAGGGAAACTGCTCACAACTCGCAGTTCGGGCGAATCGGATTCTGGCAATTGGAGATGATCTCTCTGCTTATCATGATTCTGAAACCGAAACAATAGATCTGGCAGGTTCAGTTGTTGTCCCCGGTTTCATTGATTCCCATATTCATTTCCTCTGGGGTGGAGAAACGCTTCTCACTATGCCCATTCATTCAGTGCGATCGAAAGCTGAATTTAGCCAAATTGTGACTGAATACGGGAAGGACCAAACGCCAGGTTCCTGGTTAAAGGGAAGTGGCTGGAATGAACATCTTTTCCGGGATAAAAGCTATCCACATCGCTCCTGGCTGGATGAGGCAGCGCCAGGTCACCCCATGATTCTCATCCGCCATGATGGCCATTCTGGAATTGCCAGTTCTGCGGCTTTGGAATTGGCAGGCATCACCGGAAAGACACCTGACCCGGAGGGTGGCGTTATTGACAAGGATGAAAGCGGTGAACCAACTGGGTTGCTTCGCGATTCTGCTATGGGGCTGGTCATGGATCATATTCCTGTAGACTCTGATGCTGACCTGGCCAGATATCTGGAAAGCTCTCAACGTTATTTGATTGAACGAGGGGTGACAGCTATTGGAGATATGATTTATGATATGAATCATTTTAGATTTCTCCAGGAAATGGCTCGTGCCGGTAAACTTAAGCTGAGAGTCTCTGCCTATACTCCTATCCGCAAGTGGCCGGAAATGAAACGCTTGCTTGAAGCGGGAATCTACGAAGATGAATGGTTTCAATTCAAAGGATTGAAAGGCTTTTGCGATGGCAGTCTTGGCTCTCACACCGCTCTCATGTTGACACCTTATGAGGATTCCCCTGGAGCCGTGGGTATTTACGATACCGATTGGGAGGATGTCACTTTAATTAAAGAGACAATAGCTGAAGCAGATAAAATGGGTTTTCAAACTGTTGTTCATGCTATTGGAGACCGGGCCAACCGTGAAGTGCTGGATGTCTTTGAAGCCGTTATCCGAAAGAACGGAATGCGGGATCGTCGATTTCGAATTGAACACGCCCAACACATTGACCCCAAGGATCAACCGCGTTTTGCCGAGCTGGGAGTCATAGCGTCGGTGCAACCCAGTCACTGTGTAGACGATCACCGCTATGGCAATAAACTGCTGGGCGACAGGTGTTCTTATGCCTACCCATTCAGGTCATTACTGCAACTGGGTAGCTTGCTGGCTTTTGGTTCTGATTGGCCAGTTTCACCTTCAGAACCTGTGAGAACAATTCACGCAGCAATGCACAGAGCGGGATGGTATATGGATGAATCTCTGGATTTGGAAGCATCCCTGAAAGCCCATACACATGATGCGGCTTTTGCGGCATTTAGAGACAAGGATCTGGGGCTGCTAAAAATAGGATCCCTGGCAGATTTTGTCATTCTGGATCCAGCTTTTCAGCACCTGGATACCATGGATGATTCACCAGAAAATCTGGTGCAGGCAGTATATATTAACGGACAAAAAGTTAGGTCTCATTAGGGGAAATATAGTGAATTCAAAACCACTCATCGGCTTGAGTCCATCCTATTATGAACATCGGGAAATGGACCGCAGTATTTTAGGCAAGACCTATACAGATATTGTTCAACGAGCTGGTGGCCTCCCTGTTCTGATCCCGCCTATAATCGAAAAATCAGATCTGGCACAATTAATCCAACGATTGGATGGGATCGTTTTGACGGGTGGATATGACATACACCCTGCATATTATGGAGAATCTCCAGATCCCCTGACACCAAACCCATTCCACGCGAGACGGGGAGAACATGACAAACAGATTTTCGAATATATCTGGGAGCACAAAATCCCGACCCTTGCCATTTGCCTGGGTATGCAGGAGGTGAATGTGTTTTTAGGGGGTTCCCTATACCAGGATATTCCGGCTCAATTCCATGAGCCCTTGACCCATAAGACAGGTGATTGGTTTGATGCACGTCATGAGGTTGAACTGCTTGAGGGTTCTTTAATAAACAAACTGACAGGTTCGTTAAGAATAGACACCAACAGTGCCCATCATCAAGCAGTCAAACAGGTGTCAGAAAAATTGAAAGTTGTGGGGGTATGTTCAGATGGTCTCATCGAGGCTTTGGAACCTGTTGACGCCACAATCCCCTTGCTGGCCGTTCAGTGGCATCCTGAAGCAGAAACCAATGTGCGCGCAGGGATAGAACTATTCAGTTGGCTCATCTCCATGACTTGACCCACCATTTAACGGTCCGCCAAACCGATAAACTGGCGTTATGGTCCTGTGACCAACTAAGTATAACATCTGCATTGGTTTAGGATTATAATGCCTTGCTTTTTTTTATTATGTACAATCAGGGAGAATTACATATGCAAAATTTACGTTCACGATTAATTGGCCTCATCGCTCTGTCTATGCTCATATCCGCCTGCGTATTTACAGGCCAGAAGACAGACAGTGACACCATTGACCTCAAGACCCAGATGCCTGTAGATCCAAATTTAATCCAGGGTCAATTGGACAATGGTCTGAAATATTTTATCAAAGTAAATCATAAACCTGAGAATCGCGCTGAATTGCGTCTGGTGGTGAATGCAGGTTCAATCTTAGAAGATGAAGACCAACAGGGTCTGGCTCATCTGCTGGAACACATGGCTTTTAATGGTTCTACCGACTTCCCTAAAATGGATTTGGTCAATTATCTAGAATCTATTGGAATGCGTTTTGGCCCTGACTTGAATGCCTACACCAGTTTCGATGAAACGGTCTATATGCTTCAAGTGCCCACAGACAGTTCAAGCCAGCTGGAGAAGGGGTTCCAGATTTTAGAAAACTGGGCTCACAAAGTCAGCCTTGAAGGTGAAGCCATCGATGATGAACGCGGAGTTGTTGTTGAAGAATGGCGCTTGAGACAGGGAGCTGGGCAACGTATGCTTGAGAAGCAATTACCCGTCCTTTTTAAAGGCTCTCGTTATGCAGAAAGATTGCCAATTGGAACGATGGACGTCATTCAGAATGCCAGTCACGAAACGATACGAAATTTTTATCGCGATTGGTACCGTCCAAATCTTATGGCTGTGATTGCTGTTGGGGATTTCGATCCGGTAGCTATCGAAGCCCGAATCAAGTCACTCTTTGGAGGTCTTAAAAACCCAGCTGAAACCCGTGAGCGAACCGTCTTTAATGTGCCCGCTAACGCGAAAACCCTTTACGCAATTGCCTCGGATCCTGAAGCAACCCGCTCCAGTGTAAATATTCTCTTCAAGCATCCAAGTCAGGTTGACCATACGGCTGGAGAATATCGGGAAAATATTGTGGAACGCCTTTACCATGAAATGCTGAATGCCCGATTTGAGGAACTGTCTCAGAAAGCTGATGCCCCCTTCCTTTATGCTTATTCTACCAAATGGGGCTGGGCGAGAACTTCTGAAATGATAGCATTGGGTGCAGGTGTTGAGGATGGTGGAATCCTCGCCGGTTTGGAGGCTATCCTCATCGAAGGAGAGCGGGTCCATCGGTTGGGATTTACAAGCACAGAATTAGAACGAGCGAAAAAATCTGTACTTAGATCCATGGAAAAACTCTATCTGGAACGCGATAAACAGGAATCCCGAGGGTTTGCCTCTGAGTTGATTCGTCACTTTCTTGAAGAAGAGTCTGTTTCAGGCATCGAATATGAATTTAAACTGTACTCCCAGACCATTCCTGGAATTGCTGTTACGGAAGTTAACGCCCTGGCCCAAAAATTCATTACAGCTGAGAATCGAGTGGTCATGGTTTCCAGTCCTGAAAAGGAAGGTCTTTCAATCCCTCAAGAGGCTGAACTTGCAGCTGTGATGGATCGGATTGCCTCGCTCATCATCGAACCTTATGTGGATAATGTTTCAACCGAGCCGCTTATTTCTCAGCTCCCAAAGCCAGGAACAGTCGTTGAAACAAAATATTTCGAGGACATCGACACCCACGAGCTTACCCTCAGCAATGGTGTCAGGGTGGTTCTGAAAACCACAGATTTTAAAAATGAAGAAATTCTGTTCAATGCCTATAGCCCCGGTGGTTTCTCGCTTATTAATGATGACGATCTCATCTCTGGAAAACTTGCCAGCCAGTTGATGGACTATAGTGGGCTGGGCACTTTTAGCATGATGGATTTGCAAAAACTCATGGCAGGCAAGGAGGTCGCTTCTACCCCTTACATCAATGCTTTGTATGAAGGTTTGAAGGGTGCCGTTGCTCCTGAGGATCTGGAATTACTTTTTCAGATGATCTATCTCCAGTTTACAGCAAGTCGTCAGGATCCAGAAGCTGTTGGCGCTTTGTTGAACCAATTCAGATCCCAACTGGAGAATAAGAGTCTCAACCCTGAAGCTGCTTACCAGGATACATTAGCAGTCACATTGAACGGACATCATCCTCGTCGCCTCCCCATGACAGTGGAAATGCTTAATCAGGTTAATTTGGACAAAGCGCAGGAATTATATAATGACCGTTTTGCCGATGCTGGTGATTTTACGTTTTTCTTTGTCGGCAATTTCGATAGAGAAAAGATGCTTCCCCTCATATTACAATATCTTGGATCACTTCCAGCTACAGGCAGGAATGAGACTTGGGTGGATGAAGGTATCATCACACCAGAAGGAAAGATCAGCAAGTCGGTCAAACGCGGCGTGGAACCAAAAAGCACGACCCGCATTGTCTTTCCAGGAAAATTCGACTTTAGTCGCCAAGCGCGCTACGACATGTACTCCATGATGAAGGTCCTGAACATCCGCCTCCGTGAGGTTCTCCGTGAAGATATGGGCGGCGTTTATGGCGTTGGTGTATGGTCAAGTATGTCTAAGGAGCCTGAAGCAGAATATTCTTTGAATGTTACCTTTGGTTGTGCTCCAGATCGTGTCGAAGAACTGACTGCAGCCGTCATGCTTGAAATTAAAAGCATCATGACTGACGGTCCCGATCAAATCAATGTGGATAAGATTAAAGAATCGCAACGCCGGGAGCGCGAAATCAATATCAAGCAAAACTCCTACTGGTTGAATTCGCTGGAAGTGTATTATCGCGAAGGTCGTGAACTTTCAGACTTTATGAAATTCAATGAATTGATTGAAGGGTTTTCGGCTGAGAGTGCCCATGCCGCTGCTGCAAAATATTTTAATATGGATAACATGATTCAGGTAACTCTTTACCCTGAAAATTAATCCATCAGTTACTGTGAAAAAGATGGCTCCTGAAAAGGGGTCATCTTTTTTTATAAAACCACATGACTTCATTATCTGAGATCAGTCTCCTAACAGCTGTAAATCTGCTTTGCAAGCGGGACAGCAGCCTGCAATCCGTTGTGGATCATTTTGGCCCACCTCCCCTCTGGTCGCGTGAACCAGGTTTTGCAACCTTGATACATATTATCCTGGAGCAGCAGGTCTCTCTGGCTTCGGCTCAAGCTTGTTTTGATAAATTAAATGCAAGACTACCGATTCTGAATCCCGCAGAATTCCTCAGGCTAAAGGATCAGGATTTACTTGCTTTTGGATTTAGTCGACAAAAAACCCGCTACGCTAGAATATTGGCTCGGAGTATTCTGGAAGGGCATCTAGATCTTAACAATTTAGAGCATCTTTCTGACGCTGATGTTTTTTCGAGACTGACTGCATTAACCGGAATTGGACCCTGGACAGCAAACATTTATCTGCTTATGGCTTTGGGGCGTCCCGATATATGGCCAACAGGAGATCTGGCTTTAGTTGTAGCAGTTCAAAATCTTTATGACCTGGATCATCGACCCCAGGAGGCTGAATTTCTCCAGCGAGGTGAATCATGGCGACCCTATCGGGCAGTTGCAGCCAGGATATTGTGGCATTATTATCTATCGCGATAATTTGACCAGGCACCGGATCCAGATATAGAATAATCGATGGGAGTTATTTATGACCGTTAAACATATGCAAGACCTGCCCCTTGAACTCATCTCAGCAGGAGAGAAAACCTTTAAACAGATATTAATCTCTGATCAAGAAGGTCCAAATTTTGCCATGCGCCGATTTGTTATCGAAGCAGGTGGCTTTATGCCTTTACACAGCAATTCAGTAGAGCATGAACAGTTTTGTATTGGAGGCGAGGCTGAGGTAATTATTGGTCAGGAGACCCTGATCGTAAAGAAAAATGATATTGTTTTCATCCCTGCCAATATGCCTCATAGTTACAAAACGCTGAGTTCAGAGCCGTTTGAATTTCTGTGTCTGATCCCAAACTTGGAAGACATTATAGATATGAGAGAGTAATACTGTGAATGGAAAGTTTAAATCAACGTGCATATCCCTGGGGATTTTGTTTATTTTTGGAGCAATCATGACAGGCTGTAATAATCAAGCTGAACGGGATACTGAAAAACGTCGCTTACTGGATACGGACATACAGTTTGCCCAGATGTCCCTCGATAAAGGTTCTGGCGAAGCATTTAATCATTTTCTTACAGATGACGCCATGGGAATGTCCGCCGGGCAACATCCCGTGATAGGCCGCGACAAGCTCTATGCAGAGATGAGGGTTGGCCAGGAAGACTACACGCTAGCCTGGGATCCACAACGGGCTGAAGTTGCTGCATCTTTGGATCTGGGCTGGACCTGGGGAAAATATGTGTTATCCTTCACGGATGATGAAGGCGTCGAGCAAAAACGCTACGGGAAATATTTAAATATCTGGGAACGCCAGGATGATGGTGAGTGGAAAGTACTTGTTGATATGGGCAATTCCAGTCCTGCTCCAGAAAAGAATAATTAATCAAAGAAGCTTTTTCAGGGAGAGATCATGAATATTGAAACGTTCGTTGAAGCTGTAGGCAGGTACATCAGCGATTACTCATTGAGCATCCTTGGCGCCATACTCATTTTTGTGATCGGAAAATGGTTCGCCCGGAAACTTACGGCTCTCCTGGGTAAACTATTAACCCGCCAAAATGTAGATGAAACCCTTATTCGCTTTCTGGATAATATCGTCTATTACGCACTCATAGTGGTTGTCATCATGGCGGCTGTGGACAGGCTAGGTGTTGACACGACCTCGTTCCTGGCAATTTTTGGCGCTGCAGGCTTAGCTATAGGTTTGGCATTAAAAGATTCTCTTGGAAATATAGCCAGTGGAGTGATGCTGGTCTTCTTCCGCCCCTTCAGAATTGGTGATGCTGTCAGCGCAGGCGGTGTTACTGGAAAAGTTGAGAGTATTAGCATTTTTAATACCGTATTCCTTACCTATGACAATCAACGCATGATCGTTCCCAATGGCCAGATCACAAATGGAGTTATCACCAATATCAACGCTAATCCAATAAGACGGGTTGATCTTGTTTTTGGTATTTCTTATGGGGATAATATCCTCACCGCCAAAGCCATCTTTAAAAATGTTCTGGCTACAGACACCCGCATCCTGGAAGATCCTGCTCCCCAGATTGTGGTTTCTGAATTGGCCGACAGCAGTGTGAATTTGTTTGTTCGACCCTGGGTCAAAACCGAAGACTACTGGGATGTAAGATATTATATGATCGAAAAGATTAAGCTGGCACTGGACGAAGCGGGTATCATCATTCCATTTCCACAAAGGGATGTTCATCTTCATCAAGGCGAGAAATGACCCAGGCTGAATTTATTACCTCAAAAAATGGGCTTCGCTTATTCTGGCTCTTGTTTGCCATGACTCTAATTGTCGTAATTGCCATGCAAATCACAGGACAGCCCCTGAAAACCGCTGTTGCTCCTGGAGGAATCGTAAGCTTTGAATTGATAGGTAGTCTGGAGGGGAGTCGAAATATTATTGACTCCTGGCAAGGCGTGGCCATGAGTTGGGCTGGCATTAATTTGGGTATGGACTTTCTCTTTCTAACGTTTTACGGGATCACCATCGCTTTGGGCTGTTTAATAACGCGTAATCGAATCAGAAACGAGTTTCAATTAATCAAGCAAGTTGGGATGTGGATGGCGGTCGGAGTTCTTGTGGCGGCAGGCTTGGATGTGATTGAGAATGTGTCTTTGATTGCTCTACTTGTTGGATCAGAGAATGAGTTGCTACCCGTTGTGGCTAGATATTGTGCTATTCCTAAATTTTTTCTGGTGGCAATTTCACTGCTTTATACCATGGGCGGATTGTTACCTGTCTTAAGAAAAACCAACCATAAGCGACCTAAAAGGGTTAAGATTTATTAATAGCCTGTTGCAGCTCTAGGCGCAGCTCTAAAATGACCTTCACATAATTATTGGAAGGGTTGTACTTGTAAATGGCCCTCCAGTTGGCTGAATTTTCCGAGAAATCAGCGCTACCAATCTGATAATCTCCCCGCTTTAAAAGATAATTGGCAATGCTGGCAAAAACATCTGCCCATTCAAAGGGCTCTCGAACACCGTCCCCATCCATATCAACGGCGTAACTTTTGAAGCTGGTGGGCATGAATTGACCATATCCAAACGCACCGGCGTAGGAACCTTTCACGTCCAGGGGTCCCAATCCATCTACGCGGCAGATCATGAACCAGGCCACCATCTCGTCTTCAGCCCATTTTGCTTTGCGAGGAATGGTGTGAATGATTGTATGAAGTGAATTAAAAACCGGATAAGATGATGCATACAAACCATATTGAGTTTCAACCCCAACAAAACTAAGAATCAGAAAGGGGTCCACTCCATATTTTGTGGCAACTTCATTGAGCAGTTGGGAGTGTTCATTGTAGAACTTAACACCGCCATCAATACGTTTGCTGTTCACGAAGATACGCCGGTAGTCCGTATATTCCATTTTTTCCGCAGGCTTTGAAAAACGTTCAGCTATGTTGGGCTCAATTTTGATGCCATCGTTAGAAAAAACCTGCCAGGCATATGCAGCGGGCACTCCGCTGCGCCTGAGGCGCTTAACGACACGCGCGTAGACCTGTCTGCCCTGTTCGTTTTTGGCAATCAGGTTGACCATGTCTTTTTCGACCTGATCTGACCAACTGGCAGGGGTGGCACCATGTTTTGAATCACGGTCGGCATACACCAGAACACTGGCCAGCAGCAGAATAGATGTTAGTAAGGTTCGCATCGATTTCATAGTATACTTATCGGTCATGATCCCAACTTACTTTAAAACAGTGACCTTTCGTGTGATCAAGATATCATTGGCCTCTAATTTTATCAGATACAATCCCGAAGACATTTCTGAGGCATTCCAGCGGGTAACATGATATCCAGCATCCAGTGAGCCACTAATTAAGTGAGCCACTTCCTCACCTCTTAAATTGTAAACACTAACATGAACATCGGCCCTTTCAGGCAGTGTGAACGGAATATTTGTCCAGGGGTTAAAAGGGTTTGGATAGTTGGGAAGCAAGGCAAATTTTAGGGGTAGACCCTCTGGATCAGGCTCTGCAGACGCAGGTGCAGCTTCGGCGTAACTGAGATCATCAATAAAATAGGTTCCTGCCATCCCGTCACCCGCATCGTGGATGAACTGGAAACTATCCATACGCAACGAACCATCCAGGACACCATCACCAATCCAGGTTCCAGTGCCATCATTACTCATATCCCAACTGACCAACCGCCAGCCATACCAGTCGATTGTGTACCAGGGACTCACTTCTGAACTGATGGCATCATCCACTGCATAACGCATTCTGTTTCCCTGTCCATCTCCAAAAACAAAGGCTTGCAGCTTATAGCTATCATTAAAATGAACGTTTTGTGGAGCCCCACCACTTAAATACAAGCGAATAAACCACGAGGGTGCATCTGGATCCCATTCATAATCCAATTGCATGGATTGGGAGCTCCCAGTGTTCCGTACGAAGACCTGGTCATTTTCCCAGTAGTTTGTATTCTCATCAATAAGACCTGTTGTCTGACCGCTGACACCGTTATTGGGTCGGTACCAGTAAGAGGTGAAATTCCCATCAAAATTATCTATCGTGACAGTCTGCTGGGCCACTCCTGTGGTGGAAAAATTAATCGTTTTTGTGCTTGAAACTGTGTGACCGAGCCCATCTGCAAGTCCTGGCAGGACCTTCAATATGTAGGAATTGAGCGGCGTCAAGAACTCTGTAGCATAGACATGAATCACACTGTGATCACCCACTACATCTAACTCGACGATTCGACTAACATCCAAACTCCCAGCCCAGCGTTTGAAGATGATCATATCTTCATGAAAGCTTGTAGGTTCGATGAGTTCATCGTAAACGATACTTAGAACTGGCTTCAGCCCAATCTGGCCTTGTCCGTTTATGGGATAGGATTGGATGATAGCTGGTGGGTCCATGTCTGCATATCCAGTGGTAAATTGAATCGTCCAGGAATCTCCACCAACTCCGTCCCCATTGCCATCCAGGGGGTAACCTAAAATGTCAAAAGCGGACCCGGCTATTTCAAGAGTGTGGGTTGTGACATATGCCAGAACATCATCCGGTAGGAAAGTCATTGTTTTTGAATCTGCACTCCAGCTGAAGGCTCCGGTATGTGATGGTGTGATGCTAAAAGCCGCTTCAACTGACGATCTGTCCATCGCGCGACTAAATTGAAAAACAAGTTCATCCCAGGACGGAAACAAAGTATCGTTTAAAGCAGGAGCTGAAGATAGAACAACAGGAGGAGTTGTTGATGTTAACCCAATGTCCCGAAAGGTGATGAAATTTTCATCCATGGTTACATCAAGAGTATCCGGCCGAAATCCAGGTGCCGAAACGATAATTTCATGTGTCCCGGGACTAATCCCTTCAAAAAAGTAAAAGCCATTGTGGTAAAGGTTGGGGTTCGTTGTATATAAATGAAAGCGGGAATCGTAGCTGTCGGTTGTATAGACTTGGCCATCAACAGATGCCGTCGCGCCATTTATCCGGATACCACTTTCACTGTCTGCAATGATACCGGTTAATATTCCAGCATTGGGTCGCTCAATATTATGGTAATCAAGAAAGGTCCAGAACATACTGTAGGCAACCAGTCTGGCATATTCGGGGTTCATCTGTAACTGGTTATGACTGGGGATAGTATGAAAGCCAGATTCACTCAATTCGCTGGGCATATTGGTTCGGCGATTGACGGATAAGTAGGGTCCCGAAGTCGCACCGTAGAAGACGCAATCACCCCGCGACCCGTTTCCACCAAACTCGGCTATACGCATGGTAGCAGCCATGACGGGAGCCATGATATCGCTAACAGCGCGACCCCCGGGGGCCCAGGTTTTCTCCACACCAGGTGAACTCTCGCCATATAAAAGCAGGACGTTGTTGCCAGCTGGTGTGGATGCTGGGGCATTACTATGAATAGCATGAAACCATTCTGAATTCAAAAGATTCGCCATGTCAGAGCGTGCACTCAAGCTAACAAGCTCAGTGTGGTTAGTCCGTGATGTCCAAACCTCAGCAATATCCGTTTCAGAGAGTAAAATTTCTTTCAAATGAAGTGCCATGGTAAGGTTAGACTCTGCCTCGGAATACCCACTTACACCCATATTTTCTGTTTGGCTATGCCCCGGATCGACAAAAAGATCCCAACCCGATAAACCGGTTACTTGGGCATTGATCATGCTTACGAGTAGGAAGATGCTTGCCAGAAATTGTTTCATCTTTCACCCCCTTCGATCTCAACAGCCCAGATACGACCATCGACTTCATTTTCATAGGCTATCCAGCTGCCGTCCGGTGACCAGGCTGGGTGCAACTCATGAATATCAGGCGTGTTTGTAAGTACATTTATAGCCCCAGTTTGGGCTTGATAAAGATGAATATCAGATTGCGTAATTACATGGCCATCATCCTCCGTGACCATACAGGCAATCCAGCTACCATCTGGAGACCAGCTCGGCGATGAACCACGACCAAGATTGCGGTTGTTCGTTCCATCCAGATCAGCAACGTATAGATTTTCACTTGCGGTGGAATACACATACTGTGTCTCAGTGGGTGAAATCTCGAGATAAAGAACCTTTTCCTCGGTATTACCAGCCTTGGATTCAGTACCAGTCGCCAGATCTCTCAGATAAATTTCAAAGTTCTTCAAATACGGGAGTTCACCTGCCAAAGAGGTGGCTCGTTCAGCGGAAAGCATGTATGGTTGAAATAGTTTACTTGAATTTAAATATACAAATTCTCCTGATCTTGACCAAACCGGTACACCTCTAAAGGACTGCTGTGCTTCAGAAAGGGCTTGGCGAGTTCCGTCCAGATATAAAAGAACAAGCTGGCTGCGTTTTGTGTTATTCTCATAACTTGAAACACGGGCTGCGATTGCATCTCCATTCGGTGACCAAGCCAGCCTGAAACCAGCCCCGGTTTCTTCTGTTAGGACGCTCATCTTTGCCGAAGGAAAGGAGATGAGGTATATTCCTCTATAGTTACCACCGCCAACCGCGAGTTGGCTTCCATCGGGAGACCATTGGGGCGCCATGAAATACTCCCCAGGAGCACTTAGGGCAACAGGATCACCCTTAATAGTCAGTTGTTGTGCAGTTAGAATTGCTGAAAATACTAGCAATAGAACAAGGCAAAGCCCGACTTTTTTTGACATGTTTTCCTCCGCTAGCCAGCGATCAGATCAATCGCCAACAGGTTTGTAAATATTCTTGCCAAACTTAATGCTGTCACAAGGACAGTAAATAAGAATAACTTAACATTTCACACAACATTTGTACCCGATACGAGGGATGACTGGAAGCCCAATTGAACAATTGACGATCGGGCGGTCAGGCAGGTCCAGGTTGGGATGCATCAAAGGTCCTGTTCCACAGTGCTGACACCCTCGATTGAAACAATAAGAGTAGAAGAAGTGGAGTTTAACTCAAAAACGAAACCGAGTCCTATTTCTAGAGCAGGTCAATAACCTCATCATCGCTAAAGGGAAAACGGCCGAGCTCTTTCTTGGAAAAGACCAAAGCCTCATCTTTCCAAATGTTGTAAACCCCTCCGGAAGAGGGAAGAACGGTCAGTGTTTCAATCTCGTTGCCAAATTTATCCAGAATTCCTGCAACCAAACTGGTTGCTCTCGGTAAGTAGTTTCAGGTTACGCAGTATTCAACTTTTATATGCATGGGATTCTCCTTCTTGTGTCAAACTAAAAAGTGAAACTGTTGTTGACAAGTGCTGAAAAAAAGGATTAGACTCAAAGGATGAGACTTAATTCCACACTAAGCAGCCCTCCGATCCTCCTTTTTGATGGATTTTGCAATCTCTGCAACGCAGCAGTCCAGGCCGTGATCAAAAGGGACCCTGAGGGTCTGTTTCAATTTGCCAGTCTTCAATCTCAAGCCGCTCGAGACTTGTTCATGAAGCATTCACTCTCCACCGCTGATTTCGATTCAGTCGTCTTGATCGTCGCAGGAAAAATATTTATCAAGAGTGATGCAATTCTACAGGTCGCCAGTGAATTGGGTGGATTTTACAGTCTTTTGCCTGCCCTCCGAATCCTACCAAAATTCATGCGTGATTCAATTTATGATTGGGTAGCCAAAAATCGCTATGGCTGGTTTGGGAAAAGGGAAAGCTGCATGATTCCTACGGATGAGTTAAATAACCGCTTTCTCCCTTAGCTGGAAGCAGTGGCGTGTCTTAAATCAGCTTGCTGGATATTTTTGGTAATAAACTGGACCGCCACCAATGAGATGAGGCTCATGAAAGCCCCTGCAATAAATGGGATGCGGTAATCAACGATCCAGGCCAGTCCACCCAGGACCGGGATCACAACCGCGGCAATATGATTGATTGTGAATCCAACAGCCATGGTAGGCGCCATATGATCTGCATCGCCAACCTTCTGGAAAAAGGTGCGAATTCCCATGGAAAAATTGAAAAAGATATGATCCAGAATATAGAGCACAGACATGACAGCCTTGGTTTCAACGGTGGCATAGGCAATAAAGATAAATATAAGACTGAAGTATTCTAGTGACAGGACCTTTTGCTCACCAAAGCGGATAATGGCCCTGCCAATCAGCGGACTGAGGAAGTAGTTGACCGTATTGTTGAACATGAAGAGCAGGGTGATTTCTTTCACAGTAAAATGAAATTTTTCAACCAGCAGGAACACAGCAAAAGCGACAAATATCTGACGCCTCGCACCCGCCATAAAGGTGAGGAAGTAGTAAAGGCTGTAACGTTTCCTGAGAATCATTTTCTTTGCCTGAGGCACCAGATCTTCTCGCGTTGGATGCTGAACGATACCCCAGAGACCGGCAATAATGACCAGAAGTCCCAAGATCCCAAACAGAAGTTCATAGCTGAGGTGGGAGCTTACAAAAAACAGTACCAGGCCAATCAGAATGGCTGAAGCAGCTGAATAACTGCGTATTTTACCCATCACCCAGGGAGACGTGTGTTTGTCGAAATATTGAAGTGTCAAAGACTGGTTGGTGGTTTCGAAATAGTGAAATCCAAAGCTCATGAGCAGAGTGGTGAAAATGAGACCGGAATAAGAGGGGAAGACACCGGTAAGGGAAATACCCAGCCCAAGTATGATGACAGACAAAGCCGAAAGACGATGCTCTTTGATCATCAGCGTTGCATACACCACCAGTAGAGCCAGGAAACCAGGAACTTCGCGAATCGATTGGATCATTCCCACGTGATTGCCACCTAGTCCAACCACATCAACAGCAAAGTTGTTAAAAAGTGTACGCCAAACCTGAAATCCCATTGTGGTCACAACGGACATGACAGCCAGAAAGATAAACATCTGATCTTTTTTTATAGTTTGCATAGGGCGTTAGGCTAATCCAAAAGACTGGTTTTGGAAATCCTTTTCCCGATTAGTGGCGTACTTATGTACATAGTATTCTGAGCTGGGATTTAGCTGGGGGTGACAACGGCTTTTACAATAATTCCTTTGGAAGGAGAGTCAATGATTCCGTCTGTAACGACAATCTCACCACGGCGGACAACAAGTTGTGGAAACATGGCGGGAAGACTCGAATAGGCATTCCAATCCAAAATCGAATCAAGATATTCATCCCAATCGTTTGTGACTACCTCAGGGTCCACGATGATGAGATCGGCATGAGCGCCCCTGGCGATAGTGCCTTTAAATTTCTGAATTCCGAAAATTCTCGACGCATTTCCACTCGTCAGTTTTACCAGCAGGCTCAGGTCAAGATTGCGTTTAACAAATTCAGCCAGTAATACTGGAAACAGGGTTTCAACTCCGCCCATTCCATTTGGGATATCTTGAAAAGGGGTATTTGCAGGTTTGTCTGATTTGCAAAAGGGGCAGTGATCAGATCCAATTGTATGAATTTTCCCCTGAACCAGGCCCTCCCAGAGCGACTCACAATCAGACTGGGAGCGCAGTGGCGGACTGGCCACAAACATGCGCCCGTCTTCTCTCTCGTAACGATCTTCAGTGAGCAAGAGGTAATGAGGGCAGGTTTCTACCCTGAGAAGGGGAAAAGAGGCGGCCAAAGCAAGCCCGGCAGATGTGTTTAGATGGACAATATAAATGAGACAACCTGTTCGTTGGGCTATCTCACCCAAGTGTTTGATGGCAACCAGCTCAGCAGTTGGTGGTCGGCTCAATCCGTGAAATCGCGGATGGGTTTCGCCAAGTCCTGAATAGGGTGAGGATGCTGCGAGAATCGTTT
>JABMOT010000174.1 GCA_013202385.1 Fidelibacterota bacterium | reverse complement strand
CTTCATCATGAAAGCTGAACCAGCCCAATTCCTTGCCCAATCGTCGATGATCCCGTTTTTTTGCTTCTTCGAGTAAATGAAGATACTTGTTCAATTGCTTTTTATCAGCGAAAGCGGTCCCATAGATGCGAGATAACATTTTATTCTTCTCGCTTCCTCTCCAATAAGCTCCTGCTACGCTTAATAATTTGAATGCTCCAGCACGACTGGTGGAAGGCAGGTGAGGTCCACGACATAAGTCAATAAACTCACCTTGTGAATATGCGGAGATTACCTCACCCTCTGGAAGCTCCGAAATAATCTCAACCTTGTAGGTCTCATTCATTTCTTCAAAACGTTTGATCGCATCTGCGCGAGAAAGCTCTACTCGGATTACGGGGAGATCTTCATTAATGATTTTTTGCATCTCAGCTTCAATGGCAACAAGCTGATCGTCTGTAAAGGGTTTCTCGATATCAAAATCGTAATAGAAGCCGTTCTCGATGGAAGGACCTATGGTCACTTTAACTTCAGGGTATAAGCGCTTCACAGCCTGAGCCATGATGTGAGAGGTACTATGGAGCAAGATGTCGTGAGCTTCGGCATCGGTCCGTTTAATAAAGACCACAGCGGAGTCATCAGCGAGTGAGGTCGCAAGATCAACCACTTTGCCATTGACACTGGCAGCGATAAGTTGTTTTTCAAATTGAGGGCTTATTTGCTGAGCAATTTCGGATGCACGAATGCCCCATGGCTTTTCTTCAATTCTGCCATCTGGGTACGTGATCTGTATATTTCTATTCGCGTTCATTCTTCTGTGGGCAGTACTGGACTCGAACCAGCGACCCCTTGCATGTCAAGCAAGTACTCTAACCATCTGAGCTAACCGCCCCTCTATAATCTTTCGGTGAGCTAAAACTGAATAGTACCAGCTCTCGCCCAAGCATATAAAAAACCCCACTTCTTCACCTACACCTGGATCGCACAAAAACAGAGCGTATTCATCCCATGGCATCAATGAAGATGCGAAAAAGCGTGCGAAAATAACTGCCCGACTATGTGTGAGCAAGCAGATTAACACGCTTTTTTAACATTCTTTTCTAATAGAATAAGGGACTTGCAGCCGCTCTGTCTATTTGAGGAATTGATCAGCGACGGAAGCGTCTTTACCTTTCACCTCTTCAGTAATTTTGGTAGCCATATTAACGGCTGCGAATTCTTTTTGTACCATATCCATCTCATTGAGTACATGCTCAATAGCCTTGGCACATTAAGCTTTTGTTGTCTGGCCAGGATAGTGAGTGCTATGGCAATACCAACAATAACGGAAACAACAAAATTTCCACTTATCATCCCTACCGATTCAATGGTGGATCCACCCACCACTATAAGTAGCAGAAGTGTGATTATTGAAAAGAATGCTCCAAAGACCAGTGAGGCCAGGATTTGAAAAGTTGAGTTTACCGTATTTATTTTGGTGACCAAATCCTCAATTTTATCCCAGTCACGCTCGCGAACGGGAAGCGCGCTTTGCTCTTTGTGTTTCCGTAAAACAAGATTTGCAGTCAGATTTAATTCATTCATTTTTCGCTCCTAAGTCCAAGTTATTCTTTCCCCCGTAATCCAGCGAACAAGCTTGATCAAATCGAAGCTATTGAGATGGATTCACGATGAGCATGTTTCATAATAATTAGCCTTCAATGCTAATTCATGACTGGCAAACTGTCAAGCAAGATATGAACTACCCATATAGGTTTTGCCTGGGTGCCCGAACTGTGCCTGAATTGAAGTTGATTTGCGCTTCAGGGTGTCGTGAGCGCTGAATATGATGCTATTCTTCGGGTGTATTACTGGCTAAATCCAGAGTCAATCCTGCCTTCACCAGATACCAGGCCCCTATGGGTGTGTAGATCAGATAGTTCATTAAGTGGAGAACAATGGCAAAAGCACGGGCTTGATTATCTTCAATATTGAAAATCATCAAAGCAGCTAACACCGCACTATGATAGGTGCCTACATATCCCGGTGCAGCAGGTATAGCCAATGAAAGGGTTGTAAATATGAGGAGTACCAATGATACTTCCCACAATTCCGACATACTCAAATTGAAATCAAAAGCTGCCAACCCCAATATCGTAACCAGCAAATAAAGAAACCAGAGAAACGAAGTCTGAACAATTACATGGAGCGGTTTCGGCATACGCCAGATTGTTTCCAGGCCCTTAAAGATTGACATAAGATGGGCAGCCCGCTTGGGATGACCTGTTACAATCATCTTCTCACTCCATATTTCGACATAACGTTTAAACCTGTCATGTTGGCTATTAACCCAGAAGCCCAGAATAATAACCATAAGCAAAGCGAACAATCCAAGGAGAGAAAGTAATTTAGCCGTCTCGAATGATGGGACCAGCAAACCGTAGATACCGGCCAAGATAAGGAAAGAGAACATGTCGAGACCGCGTTCAACAAAAATGGAAGCCCCCACGCCACTCACCTTCATCCCATGTCTTTTCGCCACAACAACGGCTCGCAGTACTTCGCCGAGCTTAAAGGGTAAGACATTGTTGCCCATATAGCCTATCATTACTGCTTCAAATAAATGTTTCCGCCCCACCGTTTTCTGGGGGCTTAATAAAATTCTCCAACGGGCAGCTCTAATCACATTACTGAATATAAGAACGAATGCTCCTGCCATAAGTATCCAATAATTTATTGATCGCACAGCCACCCAGAAGGGCTCCCATTCAAGGTCTTTGAATGAGTAGTACACCAAAGCCAGGCTGACAGCTATCGAAATCAGGAATTTAAGTGGATGTTCTTTTACAATCTTGAATATTGGCACGATTAATCTCTCAAATCAGCGATCTGGTAATGTGAATATTCAGTAGTAATATCAGGAGCTGAAAACCCTACGTATCTGGGTAAATATTTCAGGGATATGAGATACTTATTCCCGTCATAATCCACCAGATTGATTTTCGTAAGATTATCATTTTTATCCACGATTATAGTTAGACTCTCCCAATCTGAGAAGTCGCCGGCAAATTTAAAATCTAATTGCCGAGCCCCCAGCCCCATATTTTTCTCTCTCTGAAAGCGGGCAGTATTCAAGTCTCCGCCTACAAATAATTGTTTCAGCAAAGCATCGGGGCTCGCTTTTTCAAAGAGGATTTGCTGCCTGGAGTGATTGAGTGTCACCATTTCATTCTCAGTAACGAAGATCTCCATGCCAAAGGACGCAAGTGTCATGTGAAAATTGTGACCACCCTGGATATCCATTTGCAGCTTAATCGAATCATTCTCAGCAGAAAAGCGCCAGTCTATTACTTGACTGATTTCGATGCTAGTGGAGTCCATATTCATAAAATGTTGAATGGTGGCAACTAATTGTTTGGGTGGTTTTGCAGCGCTCGCCAGACTCAATCCAAAGACAATCACAGCCAGTGCCTGAAGAATGTCTTGCCAAAATATTTGTTGAATACGGTGGCTGAGGAATCCTCTAATCATCAAGGATATCTTCATCGAAGGAAGGATTTTCCAACACTTCTGGTCCAAGTAAAACTTCCCGCGCTTTACTTCCTGTGTTTGGACCAACAACACCGGCTCGCTCAAGTTCATCAATCAATCTTCCGGCTCTGGCATACCCCACCCGCAGTCGCCGTTGAATCATACTCACAGAACCTTGCTGATGGAGAACCACCAATCGGAAGGCTTCATCAAATAGTACATCTCTGGACCCATCTGCTTCAGTACCAGCTATGCTTGGGTCCTGATCATCAATGATAGCTGGAAGCAATTCCTCTTCCGGTTTCGGTTGTTCTTGAATGTGATCAAGTACATCTTCGATTTCCTCCAGAGTAACGAATGCGTTGTGGAGCCGGATGGGTGCTGGAGCACCGGGAGCCAGAAAGAGCATATCACCATTCCCGAGTAATTTTTCCGCGCCATTTTGATCTAGAATCGTTCTGGAATCATTTTTCTGTGCGACTTTGAAGGCGATTCTGGTGGGGAAATTCGCTTTGATCACACCGGTAATAACATCCACAGAGGGTCTCTGGGTGGCAATTACTAGATGGATACCAACAGCTCGAGCCATTTGAGCCAAGCGAGCGATGGGTTCTTCAATTTCCTTGCCAGCCGTTATCATAAGATCTGCTAATTCGTCAATGAGCACAACGAGATATGGAATGGGATTGTAACCATCGATCCCAGTTGCCCGTTCGTTGTACTGTTCAATATTTCTGACGGTTTTCTTAGAAAGTAAATTGTAACGCTTTTCCATCTCCAATTCTGCCGATCTGAGCGCATGAATGGCATTCTTTGGCGTTGTGATCACATATTCATCAATAGATTCACTGGTTATCAAGTGATAGCCCTGAAGACGCTTGTATGTGGAAAGCTCGAGTTTTTTTGGATCGATCATAATGAATTTTACCTGATCGGGTCGGGCACGATACAAGAGTGAGGCAATAATAGTATTGATACAAACCGATTTTCCAGATCCCGTTGCTCCGGCGACCAGCAGGTGAGGCATTTTTGCCAGATCTGCGACAAAGATTTCTCCAGCAGTGGTTTTTCCAAGGGCTATAGTTAAGACTGATTTGGACTCCGAAAATTTCGGTGAGTTGATCCCACTTTTAAAATATACAATTTCTGGTTTGTCATTTGGGAGTTCAATGCCCACAGAATTCTTACCTGGGATTGGTGCGATAATTCGAACGCTCTGGGCTTCCATTACCCGGGCTATGTCATCTGAAAGATTGGCTATTTTGGCAACTCTAATGCCAGGACCGGGCTCAACCTCATAACGCGTAATTACCGGACCAGGAGCGATATTCGTAACACGACCGTCCACGCCAAAGGTTTCAAGGGTCTGTACCAGTAATTCTGCTTTCTGCAGGAGCACTTCTTTGGATTGACTGCTGGAAATCGCTGGGGGCTCCATGAGCAAATCAACTGATGGAAGCTTATACTCTCGTTTGGGCACTTTCCCAATAGCCGCATCGTAGTCTACCTCATCCTCAACAATGGCATCCTCAATTTCGATATCATCACCTTTCGGAATCGTCTGTTCAGCGCCATTGGATGTATCTGTTACCTCTTCTTCACGTTGTATTGGGGGAGGTATTGGCGTCTTGGATATTGCTTCACTTTCATCTGGTTTGTGACCCTGTTGAATAGCCTTCGGGACAATCTCTGCTGCTTGGATGGGTGCTGTAGATCTCTCCTGAAGATCCTTGGCTTTTTTCCTGGAATTAGAGGCCGTTCGTAACTTATTGCGGAGGACTGAGAGTCGATCTTCGATCCAATCATTGACCTGGCGGAAAGAAAAACCTCTCCATGCCTGTACCAACACAATCAGTGTGGCACCTAAAACCATTATCGAACCCGGGAAGCCTAAAAAATCTTTCAGAAGTTTGGCGATGTTAAGTGTTAAGTAGCCTGCATGCCGAAATACTTCATCATTGGGCATGCCACTCTGCCCTGCAATGAGCCCAAATAGTGTCATTCCGATCAGTGAAAGGCTGAAACTATACCCTGTAAATCTAAAAACCGGCTGGATGTCTTTCTCAGCAAAAATTGTGTAACCCCATACTACGATCAATACGGCTATAACGAGCGAACCCCAGCCAATAAACATTTTAAATAACACGTATGAGATGAATATCCCGATATAGCCCATCCAATTGTGAAAATGGACACCAGGCATAATACTAAGCTCTTCAGTGGGTTCATGACTCACCAAACTGAGCAATACGAACAAGCCCACAACCATGGTGAGAATCCCAAGAATTTCTCGACTTTTTTCTTCCAGGCTTAACTTTTTCTTCTTCGCTACCATTGGATTAGCTGGTCTTCTTGTTTACAAAAGGTGGTTTTACAACGCGGATGGCTAGTTTTCGGCCACGGATATCAATACTCAATTCAGTATCAACTTTGTAGTGAGGTTTGTTTATATAAGCCATGCCGATTCCCTTTTTGAGTGTTGGGCTCTGACCACCGCTGGTTACAACGCCGACCCATTCAGCACCGGAAAATATCTCATAACCATGACGAGGTAGACCTCGATCCAGCATTTCGAAGGCCACGAGGAATCTGTTTATACCAAGCTCATTTTGCTTAAGGAGTGCATCACGACCCAGAAAATCTCCATTTTTGAGGTCAACGGCCCAGTTCAACCTGGCTTCCAGAGGTGTCGTCGTTTCATCGATGTCATTTCCATATAGGCAAAATTTCATTTCCAGACGCAAGGTATCACGGGCCCCCAAACCAATAGGAGCAATATTATATTCTTCCCCGGCTTCCATAATGGCCTTCCAGAGCGATTCTGCCTCAACAGGATCATGGTAAAGCTCATACCCCAATTCACCAGTGTAACCCGTTCGGGAAAGTATCATTGAGATGCCTGCCACGTCAGCAATTCCAAAATGATAGAATTGCAAATTATCCAGGTTGGCGGCCGTAATTTTTGATAGAATTTTTTTTGAAGCCGGACCTTGTAAGGCGAGTAGCGCGACACCGTCAGATGCATTGCTGAGTTGCACA
This sequence comes from Fidelibacterota bacterium, assembly GCA_013202385.1. Taxonomy (GTDB): domain Bacteria; phylum Fidelibacterota; class UBA8477; order UBA8477; family JABMPR01; genus JABMPR01. The sequence goes on along the minus strand of JABMOT010000174.1, from coordinate 9,588 downwards.
TCGAATTTTTTTGCAAGCCGTGCAAGGTGATTGAAATCTTTTTCCAGATTGGATGCGTTGACCACCAGCATGAAACGGTCAATGAATCTATAGATCAGTAGATCGTCAACGATACCACCACCTTCAAGACACATGGTGGAATATTGTACCTGACCCACTTCCATGGATGCAACATTATTGGTCGTGGCATACTCAATAAATTCCAGAGCTTGCGCTCCGAGAACCCAGAACTCTCCCATATGTGAGACATCAAATAAACCAGCATGGTTTCGGACCCGCTCATGTTCAGCAAGGATACCTTCATATTGAATCGGCATCTCATAGCCAGCAAAGGGTACCATTTTCGCATCCAGAGATCTGTGAATGGCATCAAAAGCAGTTTGTTTCATTTATCGTGAATCCTTACAAAATGTTTCAGCAATGAATCTAATGGTGATACGAGAAGGTCAAAATTGAAAATGCCCTTATTCTGCTTAGTTACAAGATCACCAATGCATTGAATGGTAGTTTATAAGCCGTAACTATTAAAATCCGGAAATGTCCCCATTAATATACCCCACCCCTTCAGATAGATAGGAATTGCTGGTTTTCCCAGCCCTGCTTACCGTCTATATTAGATCCAAAAAGGGTTCTCCATGGTCTGGCTGATACGTATTCTTCCAATAACTCTATCCATGCTTTCACTTTGCTGGGCACAAGCTAATAATTTACCTATTATTAAATTTGCCTGGCTCACAGACACTCATGTTGGATCTCCAACCGGGGCGGCAGATTTGCGAATCGTTGTCCATGATATTCGCGGAAATGACAGCATATCATTTGTTATCGTTTCAGGTGATATTTCAGAGTTGGATGTCGGCGAAAACCTGAGTTTGGCCAAGACTATCCTGGATAGCCTGAATCGTCCTTATTATATCATCCCTGGAAATCATGATACCAAATGGACCTCTTCTGGCGGGGGTCAGTTTGAACAGCTATGGGGTGCGGACCGCTTCAATGTGGAAAGCGGTGAATTCAGGTTTATCGGTCACCATCAGGGTCCCCTGATGCGAATGGGTGCCGGGTACATTGATCCCAACGATATTTCCTGGATTGATTCAATCCTACAGGCCATGCCTGATCCGCGTCAGAAGGTCTTTATGGTCATGCATTATCCTCTCGATCCCGCAATTGATAATTGGTACGCGCTAAGAGATGTGATTCGCCCCTTCAATATTCAGGCGATTTTGCATGGACATGGCCATGCGAACCGGGTTACATCCTATGAAGGGATCCCCGGCGTGATGAGCAGATCAACTCTGAGCAGAGGACAGCAACCTACAGGGTACACTATTGTAAATATTGAACCGGATCTGGCTCATTTTTTTGAACGAATCCCCCTGGCTGACAGTCTACGGCTCTGGCATACACTCAATCTTGGTGATTTTTACTCGAGCGACTCAAGCAGTCTGCCCTATCCCGATTATTCGGAAAATGATAGCTCGAAGGTAGAAGTAGTCTGGCAGGTAGCTACAGGGTCGCTTATCAGCTCAGCACCCACCATTTACAAGGGGAAAGTCTTTGTCAGCACCGTTGCTGGCAAGGTTCTAAGTCTGGATCTTCGCGACGGTACCCAGGAATGGAGTTGGCAGGGCAAGGGCGCAATTCACGCTACCCCTGCGATTAAAGGTTCGCGGCTGGTCATTGGCTCCGTTGATTCGAGTATTACCTGTCTATCCATAAATGATGGGAAACTACTCTGGCAGACGCATACCTCAGATCCAGTACTTGGGTCTCCCCTCATTCATGGTCGCAAAGTTTTCATGGGCAGCGGCGATGGAATATTTAGAGCTCTCAATCTGAGGACAGGTGAAGTGAAGTGGTCATATTCCCAGATCGGCGGTTATATCGAGACAAAACCAATTCTGGTTGATAACAAAATTATGTTTGGCGCCTGGGATGGATCGTTTTATGCCCTGGATGCGAAAAGAGGGAATCTGAAATGGAAATGGACCCAGGGGAAGCCCGGTCTGCTATTATCTCCAGCGGCTTGCTGGCCAGTGGCAACCAGGGAGACTGTTTTCATTGTTGCACCAGATCGATCCATGACCGCCATCAAAATTGCTACAGGAGAGACCTTATGGCGAAAAATGGGTCACCGGGTTAGAGAATCCATAGGAATTTCCGAAGACGGGAAAACTGTCTTTGCCCGAACCATGCAGGATACAATATTGGCCGTTGACAGCCATTCAGAACAATTTCAACTCAAATGGATTGAGCATATTGGATTTGGTTATGATATTGCCCCCAATTCACTTATCGAAAAAGAGGGGAAGCTCTTTTTCAGCACAGACGATGGTCGTGTCTATTGTCTGGATAGTGCAACCGGGAAGGTTCTCTGGCACTTCCGCATCAGCTCCGGTCTCATAAATACGCTTTACCCAGTTGATGCTGATACGGTATTGTGTACTGGAACAGACGGCAAGGTGACGCTGCTAAAATTTAGGGAATCATAAGGCGCTGCGATTATTTCTAGGCACTGGGTAATTCAGGAAACGATTTTTTCTGCAATATACTTACCGATTTCAAGACTTGCCGTTGCAGCAGGTGATGGTGCATTGAGGACAAATATGGCATTCTCCTGTTTCAGGAGCCGGAAATCATCAATCAGACTGCCATCAGATCGTAGCGCTTGAGCCCGTACACCAGCGGCTCCCTTGACAAGGTCCTGGGATTCAATTTCGGGAATCAATTCCTGTACACTTTTTAAAAATTCGGATTTTAGCAGGGATCGATACATTTCTTTGAGACCTTCACCTAGATAATTATTAGCCAACTTCCAGAGCCCTGGATAGGACAGGGTCTCGAATATATCTCGTGGATTGACACTCCCCCAGTTATAGCCTTCTCTACTGAAAGCCAGCACAGCATTTGGACCCGCATGAATGCTTCCATCGATGAGGCGAGTCAGGTGGACGCCGAGAAAAGGAAAGCGAGGATTTGGAACCGGGTAAATAAGATTTTTTACAAGATGGGCTTTCTCTGGATTAAGGTGCCAGTATTCCCCTCTGAATGGGACTATTTTCATGGCAGGATCCACACCAGCCTTGGAAGCCATGCGGTCGGAGTATAAACCGGTTGTGGAGATCAGAAAACTGGTTTGGAAGGTCCCTTGGTTGGTTGCGATCAAATATCCACTGTTCACTTGCTTCAATGCCGTCGTCCTGCAATCTAAAAATAAATCCACACCTTGAACTTTCAGTAGAGCTGCATATTTTGCGGCAACAACTTTGTAGTCCACAATGCCCGTACTGGGTACATGGAGGGCTTCAACGCAGTTTACGTGAGGTTCAATTTCTAGTGCGGCAGATTGCCTGAGTCGCTTGACTACCAATCCGTTCGCCTTGGCTCTATTCTCAAGGTTGTCTAATCCTGATATTTGCTCCACTGAACTTGCGACAATTAATTTTCCACAGCGTTCGTGGGGAATATCATGGCGCTCACAGAATGCAGTCATGGAGGCATTGCCAGCCAAGGCAAATTTGGCTTTTTTACTGCCGGGTTTATAGTAAACACCGGCATGGATAACCCCGCTATTGCGACTGGATTGATGCAGTGCCCAGTCAGATTCTTTCTCCAGAATTGCCAGACGACAGTCAGGGTCAGATGCTTTGATAGCCAGGGCAGTTGCCAATCCAACGATGCCACCGCCAATAATCAATTTATCATATATCATAGGTCGAATAATAGTGCAAAAGATGTGCTAGTGTGAACTGAAAAAGGGGAGCCATTTGGATAAGACGCTTCGATATTCTCAGCATGGCAACGATAAGATTGAATACTCATTCCCATGATTCATAAGCAGGGTGAAGGATCTGGGAACATTGTGGATTGTAGTGTTCGGGGTGCAGTATAGGACATCCTAATATCCTGGCATCTGAACCAAGCATGGTTCTAGGCTTATTTCTTAAGTGCTTTTTTAATAAGTTCTTCCGTTGTGAGCTTGACGCTACTCTCTAAAACAATTTTTCGGACTTTTGAGTAAACGTCTGATCTCGCATACCCTAAGGCCTCGAGTGCCAGAATGGCTTCTTCCTCAACGTTGGACGGCCCCAGATCAGACGTAAGATTTCCTGGTTCTAAACGGCTGAAACCTATAGATATTTTTGGCTTTAATTCCAGGATTAAGCGTTTTGCCGTCGTAGGTCCAATACCCGGTGTCTTGGCAATTGTCTTTGCATCCTCTGCCATAACCCAATTACTTATATCTACTGGAGAACCAGCTGAAAGAATGGCCAGAGCTGCTTTGGGACCAATTTTGGAAATACCGATAAGCATAAAAAAGAACTCGCGCTCTGCTTTTTGGGCAAAACCGAATAATTCAAAAATATCTTCTCTGACATGTAGATGGGTATAAATCATTACCGGTGAGCCAGCTGCAGGTAGCTTTTCAAAAGTGCTGTGGGAAACTTTCATTCTGTAACCCACCCCGCTCGTTTCAACCACTATATAATCCGGTTGTTTCGTTACCAATTTTCCAGCGATAAATTCGTACATCAGGTTCCCAGCTTTGCTGTTTTATAGTTTAGACCGTGGCAAATGGCAATGGCCAACGCATCAGACGCATCAAGAGTGACTGGATCAACTTTTAATTTTAACAGATGCTTTATCATGTACAGGACTTGTTCTTTTTGGGCTGCTCCATTCCCTGTCACTGAAGACTTCACTTTTCTGGCGGCATACTCATAAACTTCAAGATTTGCATGGCGCCCAGCAACCATGGCCACCCCGCGGACATGACCCATTAGCAGTGCGGTTTTGGCATTTTCACCATAAAAGGCTTCTTCAATAGAGAGGACTTCTGGTTGAAATTCTTTAATGCAGTCGTTTATCCCTTGATACAGGTGACCAAGTTTGTCTGCCAATGGATCGCTGTTCTTGGTCTTAATTACACCGGAATAGATCGGTTTAAAAACGTTGCCGTCATAATCGACAATTCCTATTCCAAGAATTCGGAGTCCGGGATCAATCCCGATAATTCTCAGTGTCTACTCCAGACCTTCCAGCATTTCATCCGTGAAATTCACGCTGGCAGACAGTTTTTGCATATCATCATAGTCATCCAACAACTCCAGAAGTTTCACCACGGCGGGGAGATCCTCTGCGCTTACTTCGGTAAAATTATTGGGGATTTGTTGGAGCTGGGCCACTTCAACAGTGTATCCCGCCGCCAGAACAGCCTCATTTACAGCATTCAAATCAGTCGGAGCAGTCACAATTTCAAAGTAATCACCTTCGTTACTCATATCCTCTGCTCCAGCTTCAAGGGCAGCTAACATAAGTTCGTCTTCATCAACACCTTCGGAAGGAACTTGAACAACGCCTTTATTGTCAAACATCCATGCAACGGCACCGGCGTTGGCTAGATTGCCACCATGCTTACTCAATAAATGTCGAATTTCAGAGACAGTGCGGTTACGGTTGTCCGTAGCAACTTCCATCATGAGTGCAACGCCCCCAGGTCCATAGCCTTCATAGATGATCTCTTCGATCATCACCCCCACAAGATCACCGGTACCCTTTTTTACGGCTCTTTCAATATTTGCCACAGGTAAGTTTGCGGCTTTTGCCGTAGCAATGGCTGTTCGTAGACGCGGGTTCGTGGTCTCATCACCGCCACCAGCTCGAGAAGCAATGGTCAATTCTTTGGCTATCCGAGTAAATATTTTACCGCGTGCCGCATCAACGACCGCCTTTTTTCTCTTTATAGTGGACCATTTACTATGACCAGACATAACGCTCCTGTTTTACTTTTCTTTTTCTGGTGTATTCTCAGTTCTGATAACCCAGGCTCGACGAAAACCGTGTTGCATCGCAATTTCTTGTAATCGTTGTGCATCCTCACGATTATTCATCTTTCCGACTCTTATTTTATAGTAGGGGCTGTCAAATTGGACGACAATCTCCTCGTCAAAAGTGTTGCTCGCTCTTTCTTCAAATTCAATTGCAGCATCATAGTCGTCAGTACTTCCCAGTTGCACCCGAAATACAAAGCTGGCGTACTCAATCAAATCTACTGTATCAATCTGAGCGCCCAATTCGGCGTAAAAGGATTTTAGGGATTTAATTTGTTCTATTTGTGCTCGGGAATTTGACCAATCGTTGAGCGATGTAGGATCAAATGATTCATCAAGTCTAACTTTATTCTGACCCCAGATGCAGAGGGGGAAAAGCAAACTAATATATACCAATAGCTTCATTTTTGATCCATCCCGTTTTTCCATCCAGCAATCTAATTTCATACCAGGTCTCTGTAGCATCTAAAATTTCGCCTGTCGTACCTTCATGGATAACAAAAAGGGTGCTTGATCCAGGAATTGGAGCACTGGAAACTGCAGCTTCCTTTGAAAGTAAGACCGCGTGTTTATCGGCAAAAGACAAGGTTCTGTCAACAAGCCAACCTCCTACGAGCAGGAAGGACAGTCCTGTCACAAGACTTGCAACGTAGAGCGTAGGAGCGATAGATCGACCACGCATTAATCGATATGCAACGATTCCGAACACCCCGAGCATAAAAAGGAGAAGCTCCAGATTTTGCAATTCGGCGAAAGATAGGCTCTGGCGCAGATTGGTGACCCAGGCGACCAGAGGCATTGGTTCGGGCAGATCAAATCGATCTTTGAGAAATAATTTACTAAACGCCAGATTGTGACGTATGTCCTGATCTCGAGGACTCAATTGTCGAGCTTTTTCAAACTGAAGAATGGCTTGACCGTAAGCCTTTTGGTTAAAATATGCACAGCCCAGATTATAGTGTAAGGCAGTCGAAACCACGTCTGCGGCCAAAAGACTCTCGTATGCCTGGATGGCAAGCTTAAATTCACCTTGTTCATAATGACGATTTCCGGTGGTAATGAGCCCCTGGGCATCTACACCATAAACCAGAGATGCCAGAGTGAGGGATACAAAGAGAATGAGGTATCTGAAGTATTTTCTCACAGCACTTTCCTCAGTGATTGAAGCAGATTCTTTGTGGCCAATATCCATTCCCCTGCCGATCTTTGAACAGCGCCTGGGGCAAACCGATCCATTGCTAGCCCTTCAAGAAATTGTCTGGTTTCAGAGACAATCGCAGCGTCTTTACCATGCTTCGCTAAAAGGTCAGAAAATTCTGAAGTGTCCAATGTATTCTCAGCCACATCAAGGCGTGCACCAATAAAGCCACTTATGCATTGATGCAACAGAGCTCTCAATTCTGGTGAATCTTCAGATAGTTTTTCAGCCTGCCTAAGCTTCTTACGGGCCGCACTTAATGCATTGGCCTTGCGTCTAAGCGACACATTACCCTTGAGCTGTTGTACCCTAAATTCATATATAAGAACAGCAAATACTGCCCCGCCCCCAAAGAAGTGGAACAGCCAGAATCCCATTCCGAATAGTGGCGCATTTCCAGCATTGAAGCGTGAATCAGCCGCTTTAATATAGCGGATATCCTCCTGCATGAGCGCGACCTCTTCACGGCTATAACCAGATGTAACCACTGGTTGGCTACCTTCAGCATCATAGACAGTCATCCGGATCCAGCCGCTGCTTTTGGTGATATATTTTTTTGCGCTTAAATCAAAATAGGTGAATTCGATGGGGTCAATCAGAATTTCACCAGGATTTCTGGGTACCAGCAGGTAGGTAGACTTTTTGCTACCAGTATGTCTCATATCCTTGATACTAATAGACTCAGAACGTTCAGGTTTAAAGATATCAATCCCATCGGGGAGTTTTGGTTCAGGTAACTGCAAAGCTTTAAAATTTCCTGACCCACTGAGATTTATGCTTAATCCCACAGCATCATTTGCAAAAACAGCGTTGGTATCCAACCCGGCTTTGAGTCGAAAACTCCCGACGGCTCCACTAAAATTTGAGGGTCGAGGCTCTGGAAGTTCCTTCACCTGAATTTTCAAGGGGTTCGATAGGAAATTTTTAGTAGCCTTCCTCGATCCATTAAAAAAAGGATCATTAAAGAAAGGATCATTAAATCTGCGATTTCCGCTTTGGCTGGATTTTACTTCGATCTCAAGTTCAGATTGAAGGGGATCTATAACTAACTCGCCTGAGCGAGTCGGATAATACAAGACAGTCTTTAATACTGCGGTATTATAACGAACACCATCGATGAGCTCTGATACCAGTCTGGGTTGGGTCGATTGTGGAATATCCTCCGCCCAGAAACCTACTGCATCGGGGAGTTTTTCGACTTGATAATTATAGACCCCGACCTTGGTGAAAAGCTTATAGCGAACACTCAAGGGCTCACCTACATAAACACCGGTTTTTGATGGGATTGCGCGCAAAAAGACGCTTTCATTTGAACTGGCCACGGCAGTTCCTTTTGCAGCAGTCGATATTATTTCAAATCTTAACTCTTCTGTAAAATAGCGCCTATTGCCCAGGAAAACCTCGATTGCCGGGATCACTGCCTTCCCCGCCTCCATGGCCACAAAGGTATAGCTGATAGATTTTTTGCTGGACATTTTTCCATTCACATAAGTGTAATTCGATGACTGCATCGGTCCAGACAATAGGGCAACTTTTTTTATCTCGGGTAAACGGACTTCTGGCATCTCTTCACTGCCTTCAACTTCCAGCTTCCAGGTAAATGATTCCTGAACTAGAATCTGCTTGGTGTCAATACTGGCCGATATTTTGGGCTGGGCTGTAACGCTACCCCAGAACAAGAGTAAGAGCATAACCATACTCATTCGATCCACAGTCGGACTACCAATCCTTTTCATTATCCCGTCCAGAGGTTTTCAACCTGATCTGTTCACGCATGTTCTCAGTTTCCCGGTCTTTCAGAGCGTCCAGAATTTGCTGCGCATTCATCAATTCATCCTGATCCACAGACTCCTCACCGTCAGAAGGATTTTGCTGTTGCTCTTGATCTTTCTGGTCCTGTTGCTCCTCAGAATTTTGTTGATCTTGCTCCTGCTCTTGTGCCTCGGAATCATCATTTTTTTGCTGATCCTGTTCCTGATCACCTTGTTCTTGTTCCTGGTCCTGAGATTCAGAATTTTGATCTTGTTGCTGTTCCTGATTCTCTTGCTTATCCTTTGAATCGTCCGAATTGTCAGATTGTTGTTCCTGGGGCGGAGGAGGCGGCATGAGATTCATCAACTCCATATTCGCTTTCGCATCCTCATCGCCAGGCCTCAGACGCAGAGTTTGCTTGTAAAATTCTCTGGCCTTCTTCACATCCTGCTTATTTAAATAGGCGTTTCCAAGATTGTAGTAGACATCAGCCAAAGCATCGCGATCTTTTAGGCTGAGGGCTTGCTCGTAGGATTCGATGGCTTCATCCAATTCACCTTTCCGAAATTTGGCATTCCCCTGGTTATAATGGATATCTTTTAAATCAGGATTCTCGTCCAGCAAATTGTTCCAGGCTTCCAGGGCAGCATCATAGTCCTGCTTCTGAAAAGCATTCTCTGCGTTTGATTGACCCACTGCCAGCCTTGCAGGAACCATCAGAATTATGATGCAAAACATGGAGGCTGCCATAAATCTATTCACGGATATATTCTCCCTGCCAATTACGTTCCGTTCCATGAAGAT
>JABMOT010000173.1 GCA_013202385.1 Fidelibacterota bacterium | reverse complement strand
GATAGACCGAGGTATGATACCTCATACTTGATGATTGACGTCTCTGCAGCCGAAGCGGGAACACCGAATCCAAGGCAAAGCAAAAGGCTAAATCCAAGGGATCTGCCTTTCAAGCGAAAAAACGGCATCGTCATTTCCAGCGCACCTTTCCCAGAAGTCCTGAGATCCCCATAATAGGGATATACAGTGGCTGGAGGAGAAACCACAGGCTGAAGACCCAGACATCCTTGATCCGACCCAGTCGTTTTAAACCGATGGAAACCACACCGAACTCCAACACGAATTTTAACATAAGGATTCCCATTAAGAGCAGTGTGAGATTAAGACTGACCAGCTGAATCAGAATTACCAGGTTCAAGAGAAAGGCAGAAGCCAGGAATGAAAAAAACAGTGGATCCTTGCGATGTAAACCTCTGGTGTCAGAAGCCCAGCGCTTTCTCTGCTGATAAAAATCTGAGAGCGATTCTGAGGCTGCTGTCGTAACAAAACTGCCTGGGACCCATGAGAACCTCGCCCGAACTCCTTTTAAGCCACTTATCTTTTGAACCAGGTAAAAATCATCGCCAATGCTTTGATCGGGATCGCCGGTAAAACCACCAATAGCTGTAAAAAGGGCTCGCTTAAAAGCCAAATTTTGACCAGAACCACTCCATGCTTTTCCAAAAGCCATAATGCCTGCATTGCTCATCATAATGCCCAAAAAATCGAGGGCTTGATAAATGGCAAACAGGGAGCGACCTCTTACTGTTGAAAAGCCGACAACAATCCCGGTCTCTGAGTCAAATTGGGAAACCATGCTACGGACCCAGGAGGACCCAACTCGACAATCTGCGTCCGTCGCAAGCACAATGCTCGCAGTTGTAGTTTTTATACATTGAGTAAGCGCATTTTTCTTGCCGGTCATTTCAGTTGATTCTGCATTGATTCGCACAGCCGTAAATCGGGGATGGGTTTTGCTGAATTTGTGGATAAGACTCCAGGTTGAATCAGTCGAGCGATCATCTGCAATGATGCAGCTCAAGTCGCCGGGATATTCCTGGACGCGTAAATCTTCCAGCAAATCTGGCAAGTTTTCAGCTTCGTTACGGGCTGCAACAATAACCGCCACAGCTGGAAAATCAGAGGATTGAGGTGCATTGTCTGTCCTGAGAAGACCCCAGATCATAAAGCAAACAAATGAAAAATAGCAGGTTGCCCCGAGGATCAGAAGAAGACCAATAAAAGTAAGCATTCGCTAAAGAATAAAGAATCCAGCAACCAGAAAGTAAACCACCACACCGAGGATATCTACACTGGTTGTTACAAAAGGACCTGTTGCAACAGCAGGGTCAAGATTAATGCGATGCAGGACGACAGGCACAAGAGCACCAACAAAAGCGGCAGTCGTCATTGCCAGAATAATACCGATACCAATTGTGATGCCCAATTCGGCAGGTGTCATTACGCCAACATCCATGTATCCCAAAGAGGCTAAAGTGTAGCCAGCGGCTCCCAGCAAAACACCATAGAGCGATCCCAGTAATAGCCCAACCTGGAACTCTTTAAACACAACCTGGAAAGCTGCCGACGGTGCGACGCGCCCAGTGGCAATACCTCGCACGATAATGGTAGCGGTCTGGGTACCCACATTACCTGCCATTCCAATAATAATAGGTAAAAATGCCATCAGGGCTAGAACCTGGCCGAGCGTATCCTCATAGGTGGTTATGATGCTGGCGACCAACATACCACCCATCCAGCTGGCAAAAAGCCAGGGCACTCGCGTTTTTGCATTTGAGAAAGCGCTTTTCATAAGAATATCACGATCTCGTCCAGCACCGGCCATTTGCAGGAAATCTTCTGTGGCTTCTTCGCGGATGACATCAATTACATCGTCCACAGTGATAATTCCCATCAGTTTATTGCTATCGTCAACCACTGGAACGGCCAGGATGTTATATCTGGAAACAATCTGAGCCACTTCCTCCTGATCAGTGAGGGGTTGCACAGCATGAACATGGGTAATCATCATCTGGCTTAATTTTTTTGAAGGTTTTGATGTTATCAAATCCCTGAGGGAAATAACACCAACCAGATGCTGACGATCATCAACGACATAGAGATAGAAAACCATTTCCTGCTCATCCTGGTTTTGAATGGATGCGATCGCTTCACCTACAGTAACATCTTCGTGAAGCGTAAAAACATCAGGAGTCATCAAGCCACCGGCAGAATTCTCCGGATAGGACATAAGCGATTCCATCTCTTCAGATTCGCTGGACTTGAGACGGTTGAGAATCTCTTCAGCCAATTCCTCAGGGAGCAGTTGAAGGATATCAGCTTCATCATCAGAAGACATGGCCTTCATTAACTTTACGGTTTTTTCGATGGGCTGAGCATTGATGAGTTCAATTACAATGTGCTCATCCATTTCAGCAATAACTTCTGCAGCATGGTCAACGGAGCTGATGGTTAAAAAGGCTTCGTTTCGTTCTTCTGGAGAGATATGCCGGAAAATCAGCGCTAGATCTGCAGCATGCATCTTGGCGAGCATATTCTCTAAATTGCTCTTGGCGTGCCGACGCAGCAAGCGTCTTACAGTATCAATATGGAGGTGCAGATCTTTCATGGCTTCAGCCTGAAAATAAACGGGAAACAGCAATAAAGAAGGAGGAAAACAGACGCTTCGTCCTCCACTTTTTCTCTATTCCTTCAAGCCCTTCTTTCTGCTATGTTGAGGGGATGAAGCAAGCTGATAACATATATCTAGACCACGCTGCCGGAACTTTCCTGCTCCCTGAAGTTCGCGAGTACCTCTCGACCTGGCTTAGCGCAAAAACTGCCAATCCCTCCAGCATCCATAAGGAGGGGCGTCTGGCGGCGGCGGCTTTAGATTCTGCCCGTCAAATGATCGCAGAATCTATCGGCGCTAAACCTTCGGAAATTATTTTTACATCGGGTGGAACTGAAGCAAACAATCTGGCAATCCTCGGCGGAGCATATTCATTAAAAGGGAAGGGTAATCATGTTCTCACCTGCAAAACAGAGCACCCCTCCATTCTAGAAAGTTTTAAGCAACTTAAAAAAGATGGTTTCCGAGTCACATACCTGGTACCCGATTCGCACGGTCAAATTGATCTGGAT
>JABMOT010000172.1 GCA_013202385.1 Fidelibacterota bacterium | reverse complement strand
TATTCTGGGTTGTGTTGGCATTGTTGGTCGTCTATATTGCGCGGCTTTGAAAAGGATATATAATATAATATTGATTAAAGCGGCTCATTGAAAATGATTATTGCTATCGACGGACCTGCAGCTTCAGGGAAGAGCTCAACAGCTCACGGAGTCGCAGAGAGATTAGGTTTCAGGCATGTCGACACCGGTGCAATGTACCGTGCTATCACTTTAAAAATAATCAAAGAAAAAATAGACTTATCTCAGACTGATGCACTGCAAAAGCTGCTGGACAATCTTGATCTTCAGGTGAGTTTTGATAACGATACTCAAGAGCTCTATCTTGATGGGCAGCTTCTGGGAGAGGAAATTCGTTCTCCTGAAGTTACTGAACTTGTGGCTGATGTCAGCGCCCAATCGGGTGTGAGAAAGCATCTCCTTGGTTTTCAGCGAGCCTTGGCAAAATCCCATGATGTCGTGCTAGAAGGCAGGGATATTGGAACCGTTGTTTTTCCGGATGCCGAAATCAAGGTTTACATGGTTGCTGAAGCCAGAGTTCGTGCAGAGCGTAGACAAAAAGATTTTGCCAGGCAAGGGATTGATAAATCTCTAGCAGAACTTGAAAATGAGATCCGCATCAGAGATGAGCACAATGCCAATCGTGAACTGGCTCCTATGAAAGCGGCCAAAGACGCAATTACTATCGATACCACAACAATGAGTATCGAAGACCAAATAGAATTTATTGTCTCCAGGGTGGAGACAGCTAAGTCAAACGGAGGAAACTTAATGACCAAGAAACAAAACCTGGATGCCACAACTAAAGAAGAATCAGATGCCGCATCCGACGAAACCCTAGACGCCGTCGAGATGACGCCCGTTGAGGAAACCCCTGAGATTACAGCAGAAGAAGCTGTGATTGATGAATCACAAGAACCAGTAGCAGAGGAAGCTGTTGAACCCGAAGTTGTTGAAGCAGCGGAAGAAGTAGCTGAGCCAGAGGTTGCAGGAGTAACCGAGGTAGCGGTTGATCCCGAAGTTGTAGAAACTGCTGAAGAAGTAGCTGAGCCTGAAGTTGTAGCAGTGGCTGAAGAAGCTGCTGAAACAGAAGGTGCACCAGCAATTGAAGAGCCTGTTGAAGAGGTTTCAGCAGAAACCCCAGCGCAAGCAGAACCTATCGCAGAACCAGTATCTATTGAAGAGCCCACTGCTGAGCCTGAAGCCCTACTTGACGCACCTGAAGAAGCACGACCCGATGTCTCTGGTGGTAAACGTGCCCTTATGAATGACCTCTTTGCAGGAATTAAAACCCTGAAAAAGGGTGAGCTAGCAGAAGATCAGGTTGTATCCAGTAAAGAGTCTATTGCTTATCAACAACTATTAGATCATGCTGTAATCGATCTTGATCAGCAATCTTTGGTAAAAGCCCGCATCATTTCCATTAGCGACCGCGAAGTTATGGTCGATTTTGGGTTCAAATCTGAGGGTTTAGTCCCTCGCCATGAATTTGATAATGACATGCCGGAAATTGGTGATACAATCGAGCTATTTCTGGAGCGTATCGAGGATAAGCTTGGACAAGCTGTGCTCTCTCGACGTAAAGCTGAGTTCATGGGTGTCTGGAATAATGTCAAGCAGAAGTATGCTGATGGTGAAGTGGTTGAAGGTACTATCTCTCGTCGAATTAAAGGTGGAATGGTTGTTAACATCCTGGGCGTTGATGCATTTTTGCCCGGTTCACAGCTTGATGTAAGACCCATCAGAGATTTTGATGCGTATGTAGGAAAATCATTTGAATTCAAGATCGTTAAGGTCAATGAATTTCGTAAAAATATAGTTGTCTCTCGTAAAGAGTTATTGGAAGAGAGCCTTAAAGAACAGCGTGGAAAATTACTTGATGAGATCGAAGTTGGGCAGATTCTCGAAGGACGCATCAAGAACATTACAGATTTCGGTGTGTTTGTTGACCTCGGTGGTATTGACGGTCTGCTTCACATTACGGATCTCTCTTGGGGTCGGGTAAATCATCCCTCTGAAGTTGTCAGTCTGGACGAGGATATCATGGTCAAAGTAATTGATTATGATACAACCAAGCAGCGTGTATCCCTGGGTCTTAAGCAATTGAAACCTCATCCATGGGAAAGTGTTGTCGCAAAATATCCCGAAGGATCCACAGTTGTAGGTAAAGTCGTTAGTCTTGCTAACTATGGTGCTTTTATTGAATTGACGGCCGGTGTCGAAGGCTTGGTTCACATTTCAGAAATTTCATGGACCCAGCACATTAAACATCCTTCAGATGTCTTTAATGTGGGTGATGAAATCAATGCAATTGTACTGTCTGTTGATGCTGAAAATCACAAGATCTCACTTGGTGTGAAGCAGCTGCAGCCAGATCCCTGGACAACGATTGAAGAGAAATATCTCGTTGGCTCCGTTCATGAGGGCACAGTCCGCAATCTTGCACAATTCGGTGCCTTTATCGAACTGGAAGAAGGTATTGATGGTTTGGTTCACATCTCGGACCTCTCCTGGACAAGCAAGGTTCGTCATCCTAAAGAGATTGTGAATCGTGGTGATAAGATCATGGTAAAAATCCTGGATATTTCACAGAGTGAACGCAAAATCTCTCTCGGGATCAAGCAAGCTCAGGAAAATCCATGGCCGATCCTGAAAGATCGTTTTGCCATCAATTCGATTCAAAAAGGTACGGTTATTAAACTTCTTGAAAAGGGAGTTATCCTCAGTTTTCCAGATACCGATGTAGAAGGTATTATTTCCTTAGGGAATTATAAGAAAAAGGAACGCAAGGATATTCTCGACCAGTTTGAGGTTGATGCTGAAGTAGAGGTCAAGGTTGTTGAAGTGGATGCGACAGAGAAAAAAGTTGTTGTCAGCCATGAATCAGCCATCAAGGATAAAGCGCGGAATGATATCGATGAGTTTATGCGCGGTCCGGATCAGATTAGCGACAAACTTGAGATTCCTGAAGCCATCCAGCTCAAAATTCGAGCCGCTGAAGATGCCCCTGCGAAAAAGACTGAAGCTGAGCCAGTGAAGAAAAAAGCTGCTCCTAAAGCTAAAAAAGCTGAAGCTGCGGTGGAAGGAGTGGAGGAAAGTGCTCCTAAAGCCAAAAAAACGAAAAAAGTCAAAAAAGCTAAAGAAGCTGTTGAAGCTGAAGAGGTTATTGAATCCCCTGAAATCGATACAGATGACTCAGGTGAGGAAACAGTGGAATAACGTTTCTTAAATTAGCGAGTTAGGGTGGCTAACGCTTCCTGTTTGAAATATAAAGGCGATGTTTATCAGGACAATTTTGATGCATCGCCTTTTTCTTATTCCATGTGCATTTCAGAAAGGACGTTAAGTGTCTTCGCTCCTGCTCAGAACTCCTGGCATAAAGTTAGAGATTGCCACGTCTCATTCAGACTCGCATCGACCAATATCAGCTAAATACTGGCAACCTATGGAAGGCGTACATGGAGATGCAATTGGTGTTATATATCCACTCAAGGGGTAATATTGAACGAAAGAAAGCTGCTGAAGCCTTTGTGCCTGATGTCATCTAAATCTATATTGGCACGATGTTAAAAAAGATATTCACACAAGACATCCAGATAAAAATTGGCTCCCTGGTATTGGCCATACTATTGTGGTTCTTCGTAATTACTGACATTGAATACTATTTTGATATAGATATTCCCTTACGCGTTGAAGGCTTATCCGCTGAAAAAGCACTAAACAATGAGATCCCTGATTTAATTACAGGCCGTTTCCGAGGTAAAGGGCATACACTATTATGGGCTAATTTGACGTTGCCGCTTTCTGAAACGGGATTGATTCTGGATCTCGCAAAGGCAAAGAATACTGAAGTATATTATCTCAATGACTATTTATTAGCGCACCCGGATAAATTCATTATTCCCCGCGATTACAATTTAGATCTTCTCCATATTGTTGAACCTGAGTCTGTTTGGGTCAGCGTCGAACGTATGGCACACAAAGAATTGAATGTAAAGGTACAGGCAGATATCGTACCTGCATTAGGCTATATGCTGGTTGGCAATATTAATGTTGAACCAGCTAAAGTAATGGTTCATGGACCTGTTTCACTGTTGAATGACATAACCAGCATCACGGTTCCTCCCTTAAGATTTGAAGCTGTAAATGCTGATATAACCGTGACACAAGCGCTTGTACTTCAGCCCAGCCAACTTTTTACACTTGAGACTCCTCAGGTAAGGATAACTGCTGATATTCAGAGCATTGGCTCAGTGGTATTTCAAAATATACCCATTCGTCTCGAAAACATTCCGCGAAATGTAGAGGTATCTGTGATTCCCCAATTCATCAGACTGGAGGCGGAAGGTGGACTGGATCGATTATTAGAATTGAAACCAGAAGATTTTATAGTGAGCTTTGACTATGGGGCACACTGGAACCAGGATATCCAACTATATGTTCCCGAGGCCGTCCTGCCCATGGGTGTCAAACGGGTCAGTCGCTTTATCCCTGAAAAAATAGAAATCGTACAAAAGTAAATGCACGCACCGATTATTCTGGGAATTGAAACTTCCTGTGATGAAACTGCTGCTGCCGTTTTTCGTGGGCACGAACTTATCCATCACATCACTGCTACTCAATTGGTGCACACCAGCTATGGAGGCGTGGTGCCAGAATATGCCTCCCGGGAGCACAATAAGCTTTTAGGGCCAGTGGTTGGGGGCGTACTAGAGCAGTGTGGATTATCACTTGCGGATGTGGAAGCGATTGCCGTAACCCAGGGTCCTGGTCTTGCAGGATCGCTCCTCGTGGGGCTGAGTTATGCGAAAGGTCTAGCACTGGGTTTAGATGTACCACTGTATGGCATAAACCATATTGAGGGCCACATCTTTGCAAATTTTATTGGACAAAAAAAACTGCCCACGCCATTCCTTTGCCTGCTCGTTTCCGGGGGACACACCCAACTTATCCATGTGGAAAGTTCCCGAGATTATAAGCTTATTGGTCAAACACGAGATGATGCTGCCGGTGAAGCTTTTGATAAAGTTGCGAGGTTATTAGGTATCGGGTATCCCGGTGGTCCCTTAATTGACCGTCTAAGCCAGGCTGGTAATCCTGTATTCCATCACTTTTCCAGGAGTCTTTTTCCCGGGAGTTATGATTTTTCTTTCTCAGGTTTAAAAACAAATGTACTTCAATATATTTCCAAACAAGAACCAGCATTTATTAAATCGCACCTGGCAGATATCGCAGCCAGCTTTCAGGAAGCCGTTGTAGACGTTTTGTCTACTCGAACGATGCAGGTGGCTAAGGATCTGGGACATGATCGAATTGTGATGGCCGGTGGAGTGGCAGCCAATTCCAGATTACGCAAAAGACTCCAGGAGCTAACCCAGAGTGAGGGCAAAGAATTATTCCAACCAGACTTAAGATACTGCACTGATAATGCTGCCATGATTGCCTATCTCGGCTATTGGAAAATCAAAGATGGGGCACCTGACCAGCTGGACATTGCTGCCATTCCAAATCTTAAATTAAGCTTTGGCGGTTAATTGAACCTCCCATTCGGCTATTCACTGGAAAGCAACTTTAATGGTGCAGGAATATACTTTTTTGGATTGCTCTGCATCGCAATTCTATACACCTACATATCGAATAAGCACAAAGGGGCAGGTCAATTAGCAAAGACTTCGCTTTTATTTATACTCGTTGCAAGAGGTGTCTCTGTCACCCTGTTGTTAGTACTCATATTTGAGCCCCAAATATCGCTGGAGCGAAAATTCATTACACCCCAAAAAGTAGCTGTGGTTATTGATCAATCCAGGAGTATGAATGGGGCATGGCAGGGCAGTGCTTCTGAATTAACCACAAATATTCTGAATTTTATCGCGAATCTTGAAGACTATCATAAAGTTGATTTGTGGTCCATGGAAGGAGACGAAGTACAGCAGGGCTCCCTCAATTTTGATGAAGGAATGAGTATTTTCGGTTGGAATCCAGCACTTGGTGAACGTGAATTAACAAAAAATCTGTACAGCTCAGTAATTTTGATTTCCGACGGTCAGCTTAATGGAGGCAGGTCACCTCTGGATAGCCCTTGGACATCCGTGATTCCAATTTATCCGCTCTATCCATTGCTGCCAAAATCAAGTGTTGAGCTAAAGATTCTTGAAAGTACATATCAGGTTTCGGATTCCATATCGGGTCAAATTGAGATTCGTATAAAACTTCAACAAGAAGGACTTGTAGGAAAAACGGCCAATATCCAAATCAGGACCGCATTTGATCAATTGATCGGAGAAGTTAGTGTCCGCCTAAATCAAGTTTTTACTGATGTATCATTGCGCATCAAACTACCTTTACTTGAATCTCAAACGTTAAAAATAGATACTTTTATTGAGGGCGGGGAATTCAATTCCACAAAATATTTGAATATTGAAATTCAAGACCCGGGCAAGAAAGTCTTAATTGTAAGCGAGCGGGTTAATGAACTACATAAATTTTTAATGTTGAGTCTGGCAGACAGCTTGTTCAAGCGAGATGTTGTGCTCGGTACTACTCCTAAACGGGAAAACTCTTTTCAAACCTTAACCACACAGAAATATGACTTAATCATTCTAAATGAACCTGGTTCCACGGTGCTTTATGACAGGCTTGCTACAACCATCCAGGAAAACATCAAGTCTAATTGTCCTGTAATTCTATTCAATAGTGGATTGGAGCCGTTGGATTCACGCTGGATGAAACTGCTTGATACTCAACAGCAATCTACACAATACCCATCCATGGATGAAACCGCCTACTGGAACCAAGTGGCCAGCGATCATCCGTTCTACATAGGATTGCTTGGGAAGGGTTTCGCTCCTGATAAAATTCTAGAATATCCCCCTATTCGACCTGCAAAATATTCTCAAACATTCACAGGACACGCTTTAATTGGGATCGGAATAGCAGATAAATACAAAGCTGGCTTTATCCTTGGAGATACTCCACCTAAGGCAATTTTTAATGGTGCCGGGTTTTGGAAGTGGTTTTTTCACCCACAATCCAAAGACTCTTTCCAAAAATTTTGGGAGTATTTACTGATCTATCTCAATGATATCGCCACTTTTGAACCAGTGAAGATCAGTTTGCCGGTTAAATCTGCTCCCACAGGGGCGTTTATCGAAGCAGAAGTGGTGGTGAAGGATTTGGATAATAGAATTATACCTGCTGCCGAGCTCAGGATCTGGCAAGAGGACGAAAGCGGTCAAAAACAACCTCTGAATCTGAACCGCAAGGAATCAGGAGCGTATAGCAGTCAAGTAAACACAAATGCTCCCGGACTTGTAGCCCTTATTACGGAGGCGTATCGATTTGGGGAACTATGGGGTCGGGACACGAGTAAGCTCCAACTGGAGATATTTAATGGAGAGGATCAGAGTCGGGGAGTGGATGAGGTATTATTAGAGCGATTGGCAAAACGGAGTGGGGGGCAAGTCATTCAAGGGAAAACGAGTGAAATGCCTATAATTCCTGTGAAACATGTTTCCAATAATGCATCATATGAGTTCCGCGGAGTGCGGTCATCTACACTATTTGTTACCCTGATCATGCTCCTGCTTCTAGAGTGGATAATACGTCGCAGAACAGGTCTGTTATAGGGATTTAACTTTTTGGCGGCTGGTGGAGGCCACCTATATTGCTTTGCTATTTTTGAGAAAATAAATAATGGGGAATAAATGAGAAAAATCTGCGTCATCGGAACTGGATATGTTGGTTTGGTCAGCGGGGCTGGCTTAGCTGACTTTGGCAACAGTGTGATCTGTACCGATATTGATCAATCCAAGATCGACATGCTCAACAGGGGTGAAATGCCCATCTACGAACCCGGTCTAAAAGAGCTGGTGGACCGAAACGTTGCGACAGGCCGTTTAAGTTTTAGCGCCGATATTGATGCAGCAGTTCAGAACACGGAGGTTATTTTTATTGCCGTTGGCACTCCCATGGGAGAGAATGGAGAGGCGGATCTTCGAGCTGTTGAGGCGGTAGCCAGCACCATCGCCAAAAATATGAATGCGTATAAAATTGTCTGTACTAAAAGTACAGTGCCTGTTGGTACAGGTGCTCGTCTTGAAAAATTAATTCTTCAGCAGCGTAACAGCGAAGTGGATTTTGATGTGGTGTCGAATCCAGAATTTTTGCGTGAAGGCTCGGCGGTAAAAGATTTTCTACATCCTGATCGTGTCATTCTAGGAGTGAGTAGTAAACGGGCTGAATTAATTCTTGCAGAGGTTTATCGCCCCTTATATATCAACGACACGCCAATGGTGATAACAAATATCCCATCATCCGAAATGATCAAATATGCCTCCAACGCTTTTCTGGCGGTGAAAATATCGTTTATCAATGAGGTTGCCAACCTGGCTGACAAGGTAGGTGCCGATGTTCACACCATAGCCAAGGCCATGGGATTGGATGGTCGCATCAGTCCAAAGTTTTTGCACCCTGGTCCCGGTTTTGGCGGAAGCTGTTTTCCAAAAGACACCGAAGCTCTGGTCCATACTGGAGAGGTAAACGGAGTCGATTTTCAAGTTGTTAAAGCTGCAATTGCAGCCAATAAGGCTCAGCGGAAAGTAATCCTTGGGAAAGCGCTGGAACTTTTGCCGGATATGACTGGAAAAATCATTGCTATTCTTGGCCTTGCTTTCAAAGCCAATACTGATGATGTACGCGATGCTCCGGCACTTGACATTATTGAGGGGCTAGAGTCCTTGGGTGCTGTTGTTCGAGCCTATGACCCCATCGCCTCAACGAACATGAAAAAATACTTTCTCCCTGAATTGGATACGCGCAACTCAGTTTCTGAGACGGTAGAGGGTGCTGATATGGTCATTATTTTAACGGAATGGAATGAGTTACGGGGCTTAAGCCTGCCGGATCTGAAAAAGAGAATGAATTCAGCAAACATTGTCGATGCTCGAAATATATTGAGCGTTGACCAACTCAAAGAATTTGGATTCAATTACAGAAATGTTGGCCGGAGCACAATTTAATACCATTAGTTAAAGCGCAGGAAGACGGAATAGCAATGCAAGATCTTATGAAATGTATTGAAAATAAAAAATTTGCCGTTGGTGCTTTTGGATTGGAATATGACGGGCTCCTTCCCATGGTGGACTCTGGTCAAGCGCTGAATCGAACCTTGGGAATTGATGGTGATCAGTATGACGTTGGCCAGCTAAATAGTGTTTATAATTTCAGGGTGGGTGTGTCTGAAAGTGAGTTTAGAACACCAAAAGATGACCTAATGCCTACAGTTAAAATTGATTTCTCCCAGAGTGAACGAATTGATCCAGTTTGTGCTGCTGTCCCAAACCCGTTGAGAAAGACCAAAGATCCTGGCATAACCTGCCTCTTCACTATGAATGAGCAGGTGGAGAAATGTAGTTATCGAGGATTAGTCCTCATTTTGGAGAATGCAAAACTTGATGTTTACAACAGGAATGCAAATGCTGGCAGGATCAACAGAGATATAATACGGTTAGGAGCTTCTTAATGCATTATTTATGTCGAATAGCGATGTTCTCGCTGATTATCACTTCAGGTTTTGCCCAAAATTATGGAAGAATGCAGACCCCTGAAAAAGAGGGAAATGCGGATGAGCTTCAAGCCCTGATGGCCATGAGTGTAGAAGCTTTCGCCATTGAACATGTTATTGATGAGAATCAATATATCCTCGGTCCTGGGGACGCTATTGGCCTAAACATTCATGTTACGATCAATCATACTTTACCGTTGACCATTACTCCTACAGGAGATTTACTCATCCCAGCAGTTGGGATCTGTCATATCGCCGGGCTTACTTTGGCCGAGGGCGCCAGGGTAGTCCGCGAATATATTCTATCTAATGCCTATCCTAATGCACAAGTAGATATGGTGCTCATTCAACCGCGCCAGTTCCTGCTTCAAGTGAGTGGAGCGTTAAATAAACCAGGATTTATTAAAACGACACCTCTCACACGGCTGGATGAGGTGATTATAGCCGCAGATGGCTTCCATCAATTGGCGCAGGAAACTGCAATTGAAATTTCTCGTTCTGATGGTCGGATTGAAACCATTAATTATCATAAGTATTTGATGAAGGGAGATCTGGAGGCAAATCCAACCTTTCTTGAGGGTGATCGAGTATTTGTTCAATTTGGGAAAATCGAAGAAAATGGGATTGTTGTACGGGGATCCATAAATGGTACTGGATATGACATTATTGGAGACGGTGAGAACTTGGAAGATTATATCAAACGGCAAGTCAAATATGGAAAGAATGCTGATATCCGCAACATAACCATCACACGCCCCATTGACGGGGTAGACAAATTATTATTGATTCCACCTGAAAAGTTTCACTCCACTATTCTCCAAGCCCAAGACGAGATAAATTTTAACTGGGAACGTGGCGTTGTCGTCAACGGATTTGTTTTTACACCGGGTGGGTTTCAATATTTCCCTGGCTATACAGCTGCGGACTATATCAGCATGGCCGGCGGAAATTCAGTTAAGGGGAATCCGAATAATTGCAGTATCAGACACCGAGATGGCTCGGTTGAGTATGGACAAAGAGTCGTCATCAGACGCGGTGATGTGATTGTAGTGCCTAGAACACTTAAAGACTATATCATTGGAGAAACTTCGATGTTACAAATCACCGTTTCTTTGGTCACGATATATATGACTTTTTTAGCAATAGGAAGATAGTACACACAATCATGGCGAGCGTGCTGAAAAGAGATGGCATTTTTATACGTCATTCACGTATCAATCACTGAAATTCTCAAAAGGACAATTTGGTGAAAACACAAGATTACCCTGGAATCCAACTAATTTAATCGTTTTTGATTTGGAGAATTGTAGTATGATTGAAACAGACGTAAATAGGGATGAAAAAAAATCGATGAATTCTACCCAATCTAGCTCCAATGAAATTGATTTGTTCCGCGGGATAAGGATTTTGTGGGGTCACCGACTCAGGATTTTTGCTTACACTTTTGGAGTAGCAGTCATCGCAGCGATAATATCGCTTCTCATGCCAAAAACATTTCAGGCTACCGTTGTGCTCATGCCACCTGTTGAGAGTCAGGGATCAAGTTTATTAAGTTCATTGGCGAATCTCCCTATTGGTGGAATGGGTCTTGAATCCGGTGATGACACCATGAGTTTGATTGCAATATTAAAAAGTCGTACTGTCATGGAAGCTGTAGTAAGCAAATTTGATTTGATAAATGAATTCGACGAGTTAAACATGGAAGAAGCTGTTCGAACCCTCAGAAATAATGTGTCCTATACCGTCGAGGAGGAGGGGACGATCCAGATTTCGGTGACATATGGTACAGCTTGGTTCCATCCAGACGACCAAGAAGAATATGCCAGGCATCGATGCTCGGAAATGGCCGACTATTTTGTGACTCAACTTGAGATCGTCAATACAGGATTAAAAACTCAGAAAGCCTCCTTTGAAAGACAGTTTATCGAGGGCAGGTATTATAAAAACATTGAAGATCTAAAAGCGGCCGAAGATAGTTTGAAGATTTTTCAGGAAAAAAATAATATGATTGCGCTTCCGGAACAAACGAAGGCGGCTATTGAAATTGCAGCTGAGATGAAGGGACGCGTGCTAGCAAATGAGGTACAATTAAGTGTCCTGAGAACCACCTTAAATTCAGAAAATCCTGAATTGGTCAGGCTCCAAATGGAGATAGATGGGCTAAATAATCAATTGTTAGGAATGGATTTTGATAAAAGTGCAATTGAATCGAATGACATTAGGTTGTTTCCGAAATTTTCGAATGTACCGGAATTGGGAGTACAATTGATGCGCCTGACGAGAAATGTTGAAATCCAGAATGCTCTTTTCTCCTTTTTAATCCAACAATATGAAGAAGCAAAAATTCAGGAAGCAAAAGACACTCCCTCGGTCCAAGTCTTAGATCGAGCACAGATCCCGATTAGAAAACATACACCCAAAAGAATGTTGATCGTATTCTTCTCTGCGCTGCTCACATTCATGATTCACGCTTCAACCATTTTGGCGGGTAGTGAAAAGCGTGCTATATAGCGTGTTGAGAAACAGTAGACGAATTGATCAGCGCTAAAGGGAAGTTCCAGAGCCTTGAATTATTTCCAAAAGGATTTCTCTGATTCATTTGAACTGGCTGTCCGCGTGGCCAAATTCCCCGTTTGGAACCGTATGTCTGGTTGTCGGGGATGTGGAATTCATGAATTAATCTATCGGCATAAGACTTGAACGCGTATAGCAATCTCGCGGCTAAACTGAAAAAAATTATCGCGAGTTATCACATATTACTGGAAAATTTCACTTCCCTAAGTCTGCTACAGTTCGTAAGAATTATTACCCCCCTCATTCTGCTTCCAAAACTAATTTCCTCTCTTGGCTTAGAAATGTATGGGACCGTAGTATTTGCTCAAACCCTGGTTTTCTTTTTTATGGTTATCATCAATTTTGGGTTTGACATGTCAGGTACAAGCCAAATTGCGATTCACAAAGCAAATAAGGAGAAGATCTCAAGTATTGTAGTATCAATTACAGCGGCAAAAATTTTACTTTTGTTGGTTTCATCCATTAGCTATTTAATTGTTATTTATTATTTTAAGGAATTGTGGGCATATCGCCATCTCTACCTACTCTCATTCTTATTTTGTCTTCAAGATATTTTGATCCCTGTCTGGCTGTTTCAGGGTCTGGAAAAAATGAAATTTATCACAATCGGGGATGTTACATCACGGTTGATATATTTAATGTTGACACTTTCCTTTGTGGCCAATGAGGCGGACTATTTACTTGTGCCGACTTTCCGATTTATAGGTGTACTCTTTGCGGGATCCATCTCGCTATATATTATCATCGTTAAAGAGAAAATGGTATTCGCAGCTACCAGTTTTAAGGAAATTAAATATTATATTAAAGATAGTGCCCCTTTCTTCATTTCAAAACTTTCTGGAATAATTGATGAGCGTACGAACACCCTGATTCTGGGAATGTCCTTGGGTATGGAATCCGTTGCGTACTATGATTTTGTCAGCAAAATAATTGGTGCTATTAATTCGATATTTGGCACCTTCATCAGAGTGGTATATCCACGCATCGCATCTACGAGAAACAAAGTAGCGGTAAGAAAAATTTTGGCATTTATCGTGGTGCTGTCGGTTTCGAGCTATTTGCTGCTGATTTTAGCATCAAGACAATTAATATTGATCTTCGCCGGTCCAGAAATGCTTCCTGCGCAATTATATATTTATTTCCTGGGACTCATGATCCCTCTGACGCTGATTGGGTGGACCACAGGAGATCTTGGGCTCGCTGCGTTTGGATATTCAAAAGTGTATAGTCGATCTGCAGTATTGAGCACGATTATATATTTAGGAATTGTTGCATTAATCTACTTTTTCTCCTCATTCACTATCATGGCTTTGATCATGGCATTGTTGACAAGATCAGCGATCACTGATATATATCGGCTGTATTATTGCCGGAAATATTCAATTTTATAGAGGCAAAGATGGTTGTGACTGCTCTACAGCAATTTAAAAAAGTCTTTCAAGGGCATGGCGAAAAAGCGTGGTGGATTATTATGATCAGGATTATTGATATAAAATTCTACCAGAGTGAGTGGACTCTGGATTAATGGAGTTTTCATGTATCATATAGTTGGGCTGATACTATTTACAGCACTAATCATATCAGTATATCAGCCTGAGCTGGAAAATAATCGAACATTACTGTTTGTATTTATCGCTATGCTTTTTGTAATGGCTGCAATTCGTCTTGAAATCGGGACGGATTACCCAACCTACAATACCTTTTTTGAAAATGTAAAGCCGTTTTCGCTTCATCCTGACTACTCGAGCGGTTTTCAGCACTATGAGCCATTATTTCAGTATAGCACTGCGATTTTAAAGCATGTTATAGACTCACCTATCTTCTTTTTTTCACTGTGGGCATTTATATCGCTCGTTTTTCTCTGGAAGGGTATTTTGGACCAATCTCCCAACTACCTGCTATCAATATTTATCTACTATTGCCTCATTTATATTAACTACACCTATAATGGAATAAGACAGGGTGTGGCCATGACAATATTTATCTTTTCATTAAAATATATTCTGGCTAAAAAGTTATTGCCTGTGCTTGCGCTGACCTTGTTTGCAGTTCTCATTCATAGCTCGGGTTTCTTAATTTTGGCAGCTTACTTTATGTCATTCACTAATTTCAAAAACAGACTAATAATATTCCTGGTCCTCCTGGCAGCATTTATCACGTGGCAAATTGGAACTGGGGAGGCGTTGTTTCTATTTATCATGGAAAAAATTGGAGTTGTCACACCTGATATTGTCATGTATGTCAAATTGTTCCTTGAGCCTCATACTTTGGTTCAGGTGCTTCAGAGAGTTTTGATTCTGATTCCACTTGTATGGCTATACCCCAGACTTTCAAGCGATGAGAAATACAGACGATTATTTTCCATCTATATTTGGGGAACTATTATTTATTTGACGTTTGGTTTCTTTAGCATGTTCATCACTCGAATTAACATGTTTTTCAGAGTTCTTGAAATAATATTAATCCCAATGCTGTACGAAAAAATTCCTAGCAGGAGTCAGAAAATGGTAGTGAATTATCTCGTAATGATTTGGGGTTTTATCGTATTGACCTGGGTCTATTATAAAGAAGCGTATTACCCATTTAAAACCATTTTCGGAGATATTTTGTGAGCGACCCAAAATTAGTGAGTGTAATCATTCCAACTTTTAATAGAAGAGCACTTCTTGAGCAGGCAATTCAAAGTGTGCTGAATCAGACATATATCAATATTGAGGTTATGATCATTGACGATTGTTCGACTGATGACACAGCCAGTTATGTTCAATCGATCAGTGATACCAGAGTGCGGTATTTCAGAAATGAGCAAACCCTATTTGCTCCAGAAAGCAGGAATGTCGGAATACTGAAAGCTGAGGGTGATTTTATCGCTTTCTTGGATGATGACGATAAATGGCTACCAACGAAACTTGAAAGACAGATTCCCTTGTTTGATGATGAGGCAATCGGTCTCGTGTACTCGTCAATCACCCTGTTTTATGAAGATTATAATTTTTCCTACAACACCACTCCGCAAATGGAAGGTGCTATTTATAAGGATATGCTGATCAAAAACTACATTGGTGGGACCGTTTCTGTAGTTGTTCGAAAAGAGCACTTGAATTCCCTGGGCTCTCAGACATTCTTCGATCTTGATTTTCCGGCCCGCGAGGAGTATGATTTGTGGATACGATTATCAAGAATATGCCAAGTAAAGTTCGTAAGTGAGCCCCTGGTTGTTGCATATTATCGAAACAATATATCAAGAATATCCAGCGATGTTTCTAATTACGAAAGGGCAATAACCCTATTGAACTCGAAATATGCTGAAATCATTACACGTAATCTCACAGAGGCAGAAATACAGACACGGATATTTAATCAAAATTTCTTTCTGGGCTCACAATCGATAAAAATCGGGAACCCAAAATTAGCCAGAAAATATTATTTCCGCGCATTCATGGGAAAAAAGAGTCCTAAAGCTTTAGTGTCCTTCATCCTCTCTTTTTTTGGCGCTAAAATAGTAATAATGTCCAAATATTATTTTGACAAATACCTTGGTGTGGGAGTGGCTCACGCACCTTCTAATACTCAGCGATAATCTGCTGTAAATCAAGGCTAAATTAGTTAAGCGAATTCGTAGTATGTCAATTCAGTAAACAGGCGGTTAGATAACAGCGCTATACTGAAAAATCCATTTCGATCCGATGAGGAGATATGTTGAGGAAATTGTTAAAAAAGGGAAATATTGGGTAGGACATGGTATCTAAGCTTGTGCATAGGTTAAATAATTTCCCTCGCCTGAAGTCGCTGCTTAAAAGGGTCTATTATTACATGGGAGCTGTTCTTAGTTATTGGCGACCCAAAAAATATTTAGCGCAGGGCGTTAAACTTATCGGAATACCCCTCCAAAATCCTGCATTTTTCGGCTACTATGATCTCATCCCCGTGCTAGATGATCAAATCCTCTATCATGAGATACGGCACACTAGCGTCGTTTTGGGTAGATATGACATCAAACGTGACTCACTTATTGATATTGCTGAATCAAAGGCCTGGAATTATCAACAGGGTGCCCGATTGGGTTGGCTGGGGAAAGGAATTGTTTACTACAATGACCTATCGCATGGCGCACTGAAGACTGTTCTGCACAATCTGTCGGATCAATCGATAAAATATCTTGATTACGCAGCGGCTAGCTTTTCGCCAAAGGGAGATTATTTTGCTACGATAGATTATAATAAGGTCAGCGAATTGAATCCAGAATATGGCTATCAAGTATATATTAATGATCGGATACCAATGGCGTCTCCGCCGAACGAAGGCTTGAGTATCATTGAAACAGAAAATCAGAAAATTCTTCGAACCTATACGATACAACAAATAATGGCAATTTCACCAGCACCAGGGCAGACAGCCTCGAATAGTGAAATCAATCATGTGACATTTTCGCCCAATTCCAAATCGCTAGCCTTTGTGCACAGATGGTATCCGGAAAATGCAGGCCGCAAATCACGTCTCATTATCGACAAGCTCCAAGTTGAGCAGCTTGAGATTGTTCTGGATGGAATGATATCCCATTATACGTGGATCGATGATAATAGACTATTTGTCTATGGTCAATATGAAAATATCAACCAGTTTATTACTATAAATATTAACGGGCCAAAAACAATTGAGACTCATCCTGAACTTACGGGATTTGGGGATGGACATCCCTCTTTTGATCCTATCCATAATAGGATGGTCCTTGACAGCTATCCGGATTTCTTTAGATATCAAAGCCTATATACCTATGATTTGAATGAGTCGCAAGTTCGGCTGATAGGAAAATTTAGATCACCAAGTAGGTATTTTGGAGCCGGCCGATGTGACTTGCATCCTCGCTGGGTAGGGGATGGGAATGCAGTTGTCATTGACACGACCTTCACTGGTAAGCGGGGGATTATCCAATTAACCCTGCCCGATGATTTTGGATCCAGGGAAAATGGCATGGCGAAAAAACCAGATGAATACGGAGAATAGCGGTGATCTGTGGCTTGATGGAATACTTAGAGGGCTCTTTATTCCGAATATCATCAGTGAATGTTTCTTGCCGACCCTTTGATCCTAATATGATGCTAGGAGAGAATAAAATGCTCACCTTCCTGACTCAGCATGATACTCTGCATTCCGATTCTGGAGTGACGAGTAATGAATTCGAAATTATTGACCGAGCGTTTGAGGGGAGGATTTAAACCGATGGATTCTTTGGCGGTTACTGTTGGCATACCTTTTCACTCAAATACGAGGTTGATTGATTTACTGGAAGCAGTGGAGTCAATTCAAAAACAAGATGTAAAAGTGCAACTTATTCATCTGCTTCAGGATGGTGAGGTAAGCTCAGATCTCGAAAAATATGCCAGTGATCTAGAGGCAAATTATGATAATGTGCGATACAGCAAACTTAAGAAGGCGGGTCTGCCCACGCTGCTGAACTTTTCTATTGATAAATGTGATACTCCATATTATGCGCGGATGGATTCAGACGATGTTTCATTTCTACATCGAATTAGAACCCAATACGAATACCTGGAATCACATCAGGAGATTTCAATCCTAGGTGCTTGGGCGGAAGAATTTAGCAGCGAGAAAGGGATGCAGAATAGCATCCTCAAAAAAACACCTACCGATCCTTTGGAAATGGTGGAATGGTTCCATTATAGGAACCCATTCATCCATTCAACCGTTATGTTCCGTGTGAGTGTGTTCAAAAAGATTGGGATGTATCGTGCTGATTTTAAAACGGACCAGGATCTTGAATTGTGGGGAAGAGCCATCAATCACTCCATTGGCATGGCAAATATATCCCAAGCATTGATTTATTTCCGAACTGATAATATGCTTCTTAAACGTTCTAAATTGGATGCGGTTTTTCGCCAGCTGAAGGCGAGATACACAGTGCCTACGTGGTCCATACGATTAAATATACTGAAAATATTCGCGTTAGTATTTAGACTAACTCCTCGGATTATTCGAGAAGTTGGGTACAAGTATCTGCGCTAGATATTAATTTGGTAGGACTTCTAGACGGAAAAAATTTAAAAATTTACCAATCAAGTTTCAACCCAAATTCATATAACGTGCCGTCCATAATTCTCAGATTTAGCGAAGTTGTGGGGGAAAAGTAGTAGTTTGTTGATAGAATTGAGCGGAATTCTGTGCTGATATCGCCGCTGATGAATCGACTATCTTCAGCATTAAATGAGCCCTGGCTTGAATAGCTATTTAAAACATCAGCTCCAGGATCGTCTCCTCGCTTAACAATATCAAATTCGGTTTGGATAAATAGCTGCGATTTTGCCTGCCAATTCGCTATTATCCTTAGCGTGGATGTATTAGGCCCATCTATAAGACCTAGTATTCGCCCTGCTGATGTGTAGCTATTGATCGGAGATTTGTGAGAATATGTCCAAGGCCTGGCAGTCGTATATTCCAGATTGATGGAAGGCAAATTAGCTTTGGGGTAATAGGTGGCTCCCAGCTGAAAAACAAATTTATTGCCCCACCACCCTGAAAACAGTTTCCAGAAATCCAACTCATCAAAAAACCAGGTGCCATAAGTGGTAAGCCCGGGCAAAGCCCGCCATTTGAAATCAAGGGCCATAAGCTTGTTGTCCAAATCACCGGAAGCTTGCTCTTCAGCAAATAAGAAATTGACCGGATTCAAATAACCCAATTCAAAATCACGGTATGCATAGACCACCATTTCACTAAAGGCAAATTCAAATTTTGAGTTTAGATCAAATTCAACCCGGTGGGCAGACAGGTTCCTGCGGACATTAATAGTGTCTGCAACAGGAGCATCGTTGGGACTCAAACGTGCATGAATAAATTTAAATCGCAGGTGGGGCATTTCAGTTGTCCATTGGACATGGGGGAGAGGATTTACATTGTCTGAGAGGATGGGTGAGTTGTTTGGGGAATAACCCCAATAAATGGGCTGGCGATGTATCCCCAGTGTGAAATCCCGGTGAGAATAGGTGAGTGAAGACGTCGGATAACCCCAGTTAATCCATTTAATGTAATCCCGATCAAGAATGTACCCCTCTTTATAGCTCTCAGGTAGTTGATCAAACGCGGCATTCCGAGTTACACGATGAAAGGTGTATTGGGTCGTAAATGCGATGCTCCCTTTTTCCCCTGATATTCCTAAAAAATCTGTGTGATAGCCTCGTGAATTACCGCTCTTTTGTTGAATCCTGAAAGTCTCACTCCAATTGATCCAGCCACTGGTTTCACCCTGTTTATAGGTCATGAAGAAGGGTTTTATCTCCAAACGATTGGAGTGCCGAATACCCGTCAAGGTTGAATTACTCCAGGGGAGCGAGATACCCTCAATAGTAAAATTCCGGTTAAACTCAATTTGAAATCTTTTTAAAATGCGGATGTCATTTTCATTAAGCTCGCTTGCATGCTGTTCAATCTCTGACAACATATCATTTATTTGGGTCAAGCTGTAGGGGCGCGTACTCCAATGTTCACCATTAAGATGTCCCTGACTTTCTTGGCGCTCAAGGAAAGAGTAAACTGGATGATCTGTCAGAAAGGGAACATTTTGAGCTATGAGGGCATGAACAATCAACAGTAGGGTTAAAATCTTTTTCATGCTAAAAAAATAAGACAGGTTTGGAGAGATGCTAGTAGTGTCATTCTTGAATTGTGACAAGTGACAAGTCACAAGTGACGAGTGACAAGTGACGAGTGACAAGTGACGAGTGGCGAGGGGCG
>JABMOT010000171.1 GCA_013202385.1 Fidelibacterota bacterium | reverse complement strand
GAAGGTTTTGAAGTAAAAATTCTTTCCGGCGATAAAGATTTCGCCCAATTGGTGAATGATAAGGTGCAAATCGTCAATCCCAAAGACAACCAGGTATGGACAGCCAGCTATGTTGAAGAAAAATGGGGTGTTCCGCCTGAGAAAATTATAGATCTGCTGGGCCTCATGGGTGATGCTTCAGATAATGTTCCCGGCGTCCCTGGTGTGGGTCCTAAGACCGCAGTAAAATTGATCCAGGAGCATGGCAGTATCCTTGAGATTTACGAGCATCTTGAGGAAATAAGTAATCCAAAATTAAGACTCAAACTTGAGGAAAATCGGGAAAAAGCGCTGCTCTCAAGGGAATTGGTGACAATTAAAACTGATATGGAATCCATGCCCTCCTGGGAAGAGATCCGGATTGAATCCATGGATATTGACGCAGCTCGCAGTATTTTTCAGGAATTTGAGCTCTTTAATTTGATGAAACCCCTGGATGATGTCCGGGTTTTGTATTCAGATGGGACTCAGGTCCCACGACCGGAACGAAATAGACAGTACAGTGTTGTGAAGCATATTCCTGAGCTTATCGACTTGGTGGAGGAGCTTAAGAAACAAAAGATGGTTGCATTTGATCTAGAGACAACCAGTCTGGATGTATTAACAACTGAAATCGTCGGTCTGTCATTCTCCTGGGAAGCTAACAAGGCTGTATATATTGCTGTTAAATATCCGAACCCACCTGATGGATCATTCAGCCAGGATGATACAAATACAGTGTTGCGCGAATTGAAGCCTTTCTGGGATTCAGAGACAATCCTTAAAACGGGTCACAATCTGAAGTTTGATCTCTCTGTTTTGAAGAGTTATGGCATAGAGGTGAAGGGGGTTGGTTTTGATTCACAAATAGCGGGTTATCTGGTCAATCCCGGTGGGCGTGGCTATGGCATGAATGATCTCAGTGTTCAGTATCTTGGCATCGATCCCATTCATATTGAGGAGCTTATTGGCAAAGGCAAAGATCAAATCACTATGGATATGGTCAGCCTTGATGTGATCAGTGAATACGCCGCTGAAGATGCTGATATTTCCTTTCAGCTCTATGAAATCTTGTCTGAAAAGATTGAGCAGGATGAACTTGGATCTGTTTTACACGATATTGATCTGCCCCTCATGCCTGTGCTCCTGGAAATGGAGCGGAAGGGCACTTTTGTTGATGCCACAATATTAGATGAAATGTCCGTAGGCTTCGGTAAAGAACTGGAGCGGCTGGAAAAGGCAATTTATGAGGAGGCTGGTGAAGAATTTAATGTAGCCTCGCCAGCACAGGTGGCTCAGATCCTGTTTGAGAAAAAGGGGATCAAACCGATCCGGAAAACCAAGACAGGCTATTCGACTGATGTGAATGTGCTGCAGATACTGGCCAGAGAGCACGCCATTCCCCGATATATGTTGGATTACCGACAGATAGCCAAGTTAAAATCCACATATACAGATACCTTACCTTTGCTCATTCACAAAAAAACGGGTCGTATTCATTCAAATTTTAACCAGACCATTGCTGCAACGGGTCGATTAAGTTCAACCAATCCAAATTTCCAGAATATTCCTGTACGCACAGAACTGGGTCGTGATATTCGAAAAGCCTTTCGGCCTCAGGATCCGGGTTGGAAAATCCTGGCGGCTGATTATTCTCAAATTGAGTTAAGACTCATGGCGCAATATTCCAGGGATGAGCGGCTCATTGAAGCCTTCAAAAATGGTGAGGATATTCATACAGCAACAGCAGCGCATGTGTTTGGGACCGATCTTTTTGGTGTGAATCCTGATCAGCGCCGTCGAGCCAAAGTGGTCAATTTTGGGATTATGTATGGTGCAGGTCCGTTTAGAATGTCAAATGAACTGGATATTTCCAGATCTGAGGCAGCTGAATTGATCAGTAACTATTTCGCCACCTATCCAGGAATCAGAAATTATCTCGATGAGACCATTGCTTTTGCCCGGGAGCACAAGTTTGTCCAGACTTTATTCGGCAGGAAACGACCGGTTCCGGACATTGATGCTTCCAATCGGATGAGCAGGGAAGGGGCCGAGAGAATTGCCACCAACATGCCCATCCAGGGTACCGCAGCTGATATCATCAAAAAAGCCATGATTCTGGTCCACAATAGGATACAGGCGGCAGGTTTGGATACAAAAATGATCTTACAAGTCCATGATGAGTTGGTTTTTGAAGTTCCTGAGGAAGAAGTGGACCAGATCACTCTTCTGGTGCGAGAGACTATGGAAAATACTGTTCAATTGGATATTCCTCTCACTGTAGACATCGGTATTGGGGACAATTGGCTGGAAGCTCACTAGTATTTTCGGAAAAATCCTCCACAATTTAAGGGAGGAAATGGTGAATAAATCGCAACTATTGGGCTTCATTAAATCGCGTTGCAGTCAGGAATTATTTTTGATATAGTTAATAAATAAATGGTATTAACTAACCACATAGATATATTGGTATCGAAATTGCAAAATGAATTGATGCTAAATCTTTGAGAATGTATACTGGTATGGGTGCGCATGAAGACAGTATATTATGCAAAAAAAGTGTGTCCCGCATAAAAATTTAAGTACATTGGAAATGCTCAAATACTATAATTGTTTCTTGGGAGAGTTGACTGCTATGCAGTTGAGCTTTCAATTGAAAAATTACACTTGAGGGTCATTATATGAGAAAAGCGAGTCTATTTCTTGTCATGCTAGCCATTACATCATTAACGATGGCTGCAACCACTGGCAAAATTTCTGGTATGGTCAGGGAAAAAAGCACTGGCGAACCCATGATTGGGGTTAATATCATTGTCGAAGGGACCAGTCTTGGGGCTGTCACCAATATTGATGGTTATTATGTCATTTTGAATGTTCCTCCAGGTTTTCATGAACTGAAAGCCAGTATGATTGGATATTCCCAGTATACCATAAAAGATATTCGGGTTGAGATTGATCGTACTCAAAATATCAATATCGATATGTCTGATCAAATCCTCGAGGGTGAATCTGTTACAATAACTGCTGAACGCAAAGTCATTAAAATGGATGTGGCCGCCAGTCAGCGCAGTGTGACTGCTGAAGATATTGAAGAATTGCCAGTAACCAGTATATCTGAAGTACTGACACTTCAGGCTGGTGTGAGTGGGTTTTCTGTCAGGGGTGGTGGTATTGATGAAACCTCATTGATGATTGATGGGATTGAGCTGAAAGATGAGCGTACTAATCAACCCATTACTGGAATCCCCCTTAGTGCTGTCCAGGAAATATCAGTTCAAACGGGTGGCTTTAGCGCAGAATATGGGAATGTTCGTTCTGGTGTTGTCAATGTGGTAACCAAGGACGGCAGTGGCGGCTATAGTGGTACTCTCACAATTAAGCACAGTGCGGCTGAGTCGAAACATTTTGGCATATCGCCTTATGATAAAGATTCATTTTACATGCGTCCCTATCTGGATGAGGCCGTGGCCTGGACTGGAACGGAAAATGGTGAATCCTACACTGATGCTAATAATAATGGTTATTGGGATGAAGGTGAATCCTATACCGACATCAATCAAGATGGCTCTTATACCTCCTGGGACAAATACATTCAGCGTCAATATCCAAGTTTTAGTGGTTGGAATGCAGTTTCAGAATCTTCCCTGGCCAATGATGACCCTAGTGACGATCTGACCCCTGCAGGAGCAAAACGGCTTTATGAATGGCAATATCGCAAAGCAGGAAATATTGTTAATCCTGATATCAATATTGATGGTGGTTTCGGCGGTCCGGTCCCCTTTATTGGCGAACAACTGGGAAATCTCAGATTTTACCTGTCTTACCGACAGGAAAACGATGAGTATCTCTTTCCCGTGTCCGAAACTGGCACACTTTCAAAGACAGCCTTGCTGCGTATGACCGCTGATGTATCAAAAACGCAAAAATTGAATTTTACATATATGGCTGGAAGTCTCAATGCAACGACATCATCAAGAGGTGGACTTACCAGCTATTTGTCATCGGTGTCCAGTCTTGCTTCACAGGTCGACCGTGCTGGTTTTACTATGCCCTGGAGACTTTATTCCAACGAATATTGGGCGCCTACAGAGGTAAGGCATTCAACCTTTTCTGCAAAATTCACCCATCTTCTTAGCTCTGCTTCGTATTATGAAGTAAGCGTAAAACATATCCAGAAGCGCTATGATACTGGTCCAGGTGCTGCCCGCGATACGTCCCAGATATATGAAATATTCCCAGGCTATTTTGTAGATGAAGGTCCTGTGGGCTTTTATGGAACTCCTGTGAGTACAGTAGATGGAAATATGAACATGGGTGGAGCTGTGAGCACTTCTCGTGATCAGAGCGTCGTGAAAACAACTTCGCTTGGTGTCGATTATGTGAATCAGGTAAATCAAAATAATCAGATGAAAGCTGGATTCGACTTTGTCTATGACGACTTGGCGATGGAATTTGGTTCCCTTAATTACTTCCTCCCTGAGGGGAATTATTGGACCAGGATGTTCTACAATCCCTACCGGTTAACAGCTTATATACAGGATAAAATGGAATTTGAAGGTTTTATCGCTTCCCTGGGGCTTAATGCTGAACTGATCAGCCCTAACGCTTCCTGGTATGATGTGGATCCCTATGATGGCAGCTTTTATTCATCGGGATACAGTGAATCCGCTGAAGACAGTTTTGAAAAGAAAGATATTGCAGCCAGATTGTATCTAAGTCCTAGATTGTCCATTTCCCATCCCATAACCGTCAATTCAAAATTGTATTTCAATTATGGACATTATCGACAAGTGCCTACCGCCGAAAGTTTATTCAGGGTTCAACGGAAAGCCGTGCTCAATTCAGATCTCAATATTGAGGATCTGACCCAATTATCCGTGATTGGAGATCCAAGGCTGGATCAGGCCAAAACTATTTCATACGAACTTGGATATGATCATGCGTTGTTTGACACATATCTGCTCCACCTGGCTGCCTATTATAAAGATATCTCGGATCAGCAGGATTGGACAAATTATATCAGTGCTAATGGACAGGTGAACTATAGTCAACTCACGGCAAATAGCTATGAAGATATCCGCGGATTTGAGGCGGATATCTCCAAGATGATTGGTGATTGGCTCACTGGAAATGTAAACTTTGAATATCGTGTGAACACATCCGGATATTTTGGAATTAAGTCATATTATCAAAATCCCAGTGAGCAGCGAGATTATTTGAGAGATAATACAGTTCAGAGCAAACCTCGACCAACTCCCAGGGTTAAATCCGTAATCGATTTGCACACACCAAAAAGCTTAGGTCCGACCTTGTTAGGGCAAAAGCCCTTTTCAGAATGGCATTTGAATATCTTGAGCAGTTGGCGAGCCGGCTCCTGGTTCACCTACAACCCCAATGGTATTGGGGGTATTGCCTATAATTTTAGATGGCAGGATGCAAAATCGGTTGATTTGAAAATTTCGAAAATATTCTCTGCGGGAAATATGCGTGTAAAGTTTTTCGCCGATATCAACAATGCCCTGAATTTTAAAACATTCAGTGGTTACGGTTTTGAAGACATTCACGACTATGGCTTTTATCTGAGCTCTTTGCTGCTTCCGGAAAACAAGCTTGAAGCCATCGGACAGCCAATTCTACCTGGTCTTGCACATGCTGACAATCCTGGAGACGTCAGGCCTGATGATGTTGGTTACGTTCCCATTGAGTGGATCGGAGATGTAAATAAAATCGATGCAAATAACAGAAGTGAGCTGGCAATTTATTATGATGCCGCCTCGGAGAGTTATTTGCAATACGATCACAACACTGGTTGGGGAGAGGTTGCCCCTGCCTATCTAGATAAAGTTGTTGAAGACAAAGCATACATTGACATGCCGAACCAGAGCTCATTCATATTCCTCTCACCCCGGGATATTTTTCTGGGCATCAATATTTCTTATGATTTCTAAAGGCTGGCAGATACACGGATAAGGAAAACACATTTATGGTAAACAATAGAATGAAAAGTAAAATTCATGCGCATGCCCTAGTCTTTTTGATGGCTATTGGTTTTGTGATGAATATAGTATCTGCTGCTGAAAGCAAGTGGATTGCTGTTGGCAATTTGCATAACTGGTATTCTGAAGAAGGTTGTGAGGTCGAGGTTGGCCGTACGGGACAGATAAGAGATCAACAGGATGGATTGCGCTGGCCAGCACAATACAGCTATCAGGATGCACAGGCAGCCAAAGCGCTTTGGATTGGAACAACTGACTTTATCGATCCCCAGGTTAACGTGAACTATGACTTTAAGGTCGCCCATATTGGTCCGCGTGGACCCGTGGATACCAAAACAGAGATACTTATCCAAAAATTTAAAATGTATGGGAAATATGATCATCCTGGTGTTTTCGTGGATGGTGATCCTGCCAGTATCCTGCAATATCTTGATATTGTCGATAGCGTTGATGCTACTATGAAGGAAGATCGCAGAATTGAAAACGTGGTTAACACCTCAGTGGGAATCACCATGACTCGCACCATCCGTGGCTTTTCAAACCAATATCACGATAATTATCATGTCGTTGATTATGTTTTTGAGAATACCGGTATTTATAGTTCATCAGGAGCAACTTTTAATGAAACATTAACTGGCGTTTATTTCGCTATGCAGTACCGCTACGCTCCTACACGCGAAAGTGGTCCATATGGTGCCGGTGGTTATTGGGCTCCTCAAAATACTGCCTGGGGCGCCAACACAGTCAATGAAGTGATTGGTGAAATCCCGGCAGACAATGAGATGCGGGCGGCCTATTCCTGGCATGGTTTACATTCAAAATCAACTGATGGTCATGACAATATTGGTTCACCATATTATGGAACTGGTGGAGATGGTCACTTGAGTGCCCAGCAATTTGTTGGTGTAGTCACACTTCACGCCGATAAATCAACCACCGATGCAAGCGATGATGTTTATCAACCCTCAACAACATTATATACCGGCTCTGATCAGCCCATTACCCAAAGCAATGATCAATTTAATTCCGTTAAAATGCAGCAACGCTACCTGCATATGGCAGCTGGTCATCCTGGCATGTCACAGGCTGAGGATATCGGAAGTGGTTATGCGGATACCTGGGGCACTGACGCAGGTGGATATTCGCAGTTTATTGCTTATGGTCCCTATGATATAGCACCCGGAGAAAAAATTCATATTGTTATTGCTGAGGGTGCTGCAGGCATAAACCGAGAAATGTGTTATGAGGTTGGAGGCAACTGGTTTGATGGTAATGTTGCGATTGGGGAGCTTCTTAATCCTGATGGAAGTGCTCCTGTTGATAAAGATGAATACAAAGATAAATGGGTGTTTACTGGAGAAGATTCGCTCATGCAAACCTTTCGCCGCGCTCATGACACCTATGAAGCTGATTATGCGGTACCTGAACCACCTCCTCCACCTGAAACGTTTACCGTTACATCTGGTGGTGATCGGATAGGACTATCCTGGAGTTCCAATGCCGAGGGACATCCCGGTTTTATGGGATATAAAGTTTACAGGGCCATGCATAAACCTGATACCAGCTACGAAGAGATCTTTTCCTGCGATGTGACCAACCTGACTAACGAGTTTGCGGATGTAAAAGCCAAACGTGGATTTAAATATTTCTATTATATCGTCTCTTATGATGATGGGAATAGCAATCAGGTTTCTCCTGGAGCCCCCTTGTACAGTAGTAAATTCTACACGATGACAAATATAGGGGCATCTCTTAAGCGACCTGCCGGATCACTTGATCGAATTAGGGTGGTTCCCAATCCATTCAATATTGCATCTAAATCATTGCAGTTTAGTAATTCAGGAGAAGATCGTCTCTACTTTTATGACATTCCGGGTATGTGCACGATTCGCATATACACAGAGCGGGGAGATTTGATAAAAACAATTGAACATACAGATAATAGCGGTGATGAATCCTGGGACTCAGTCACCGAATACAGGCAGGTGGTGGTCAGTGGCATCTACATAGCCCACTTTGAGCAACCGGATGGGCAATCCACCTTCCGAAAATTTATTGTTATCCGATAAGGGGTTTTCAAATGATAAAAAGCATATTCATACTATTTAAACGTCCCCTACTTGGGATCTTTTTCATCCTCCCAATTTTCGGTTTACAACATTGCGAGCTCTATCAGGAGGAAACCTATGTACTGAATGATACAGAACAAGCTGCCTGCGAGCTTCTAAACGATACACTCTGGGTGAATCTCTTTGGGGCAGATTTGAGACCACTGGGGCCAGTCTGGGTTGGTCAGGATATTGACGCAGCTCTCGCTGCAACAGAACGAATCGGATCATCCTGGTTCGATGACGATTTTTTAATTGAACCGGATGTCTATGTATTTATCGATGGAGCGGATACTTTAGCTGCATTGCGTTTTCTATCATTGACTTACGATGAAAATACCATGGTCGTGGACGGCATTAAACTGGTCTATAAATATAATCCTCTAGGTGCTGCCAATTTGACCGGTTTGGATCTGGATACCTTGATGATTATCGGATCGGAAACCACACCCTTTTATCTGAGTTTTTCACAAGGTTCCGTGGGCGCAGGTGATGCCTGGCAGATATCTTTTCATGGTGCTATTGTGATACAATCTTCAACGACAAGGGTCCATCGCGTGGAAGACAGCAGTTTAGCCAATGTAATCCTGGCACCTGCTAAAGATTATCTTAGCGATGGCTTGGGATTTAGCTTGGCCATTGAAACCTTAAGGGCTGACTCAGTCTATTTGGAATATCCAGATTCCCTTATGCACATAGAACTGGAAAGTGCGAACGATGCGGGGTATCTCTTATGGGATCGCAATACAATGGGGAGTGGTGACGTATCCTTCAATACAAACTCGTACATGTCAATATCCATATGGAACGCAATAGGTGAGCGACAGACCCCTCTAGACAACAGTATTTCCATGGAACTGATTGCATACTGTCCCGAGGTGAAAACCATGACCCGCTTCGCTCTGGATGCAGAGGAATATTTGATACAATTTCTACCGAATGAAGCCATGTTATCTCAGAATTTCCATTTGGCACTTTTGGAGGGCAATTAAGATGAGAAGGTCTAGAAGGTTTCGCATGAAAAAGATTTACGTGTTCGTCCTCATCCTGTGTTTTGGCTTTTCAGCAACATTCGGCCAAATCAAGCTAGCCCAGTCTGGTGGTCAGTTTCTAAGTGTAGACTCCGATGCGAAGGCGGGTGGTATGGCTGGCGCATTGACAACTGTGGAAATGCAATCCGCCTCAGTGTTCTTTAACCCTGCTGGAATGGCACGCATGAAAGAAGCGATCAACTTCATGGCCAGTCAAAACCAATGGTTTGCTGACATCAACTATAATTCCTTTTCTGTAGCCTATAAACCCGGAGATGGCAATCTTGGCGTTCTCGCTTTATCCTATATTGGCGTTGACTACGGCGATATTCAGGGCACGCAGCGCTGGGATAATGATCAGGGTTATGTGGATACCGAAATTTTAAGACCCTCAGCCTATGCAGCAGGTATCGGCTATGCTAAAGCGCTCAACGATAAATTCTCAGTGGGTGGACATTTTAAATATGTGGGCTTGAACTATGGCAAGAGTGTTTATCCGGATGAAACAGGGATCGCTGATACAGTTAAATCTAATCTTGCCTTTGCTAATGCTGTCGATTTTGGAACAATATATAAAACCGGTTGGAATAGTCTCGCATTTGGCATGTCAGTGAGAAATTTTTCCAATGAAGTCATCTTTGAGAAAGAGGGTTTCCAATTACCGCTTGCTTTCACCCTGGGGATTTCAATGGACATCTTTGATTTGAAACGGTCAACGATGAAAAAGCAGCAGATGCTCTTAAGTATCGATGCACTTCACTATCGCTCCCACGCGGAACAAATACGGATCGGTTTGGAATACAGACCCATTGATATGCTGTCCTTGAGGGCGGGCTATCGCTCGGCAAACGATGAAAATGACCTCTCTTTTGGCCTGGGTATTCAGCAATTTGGAGTTGTATTTGATTACGCCTACGAGGCTTTTGGTCGCCTGGGCGATGTTCAACGCATGACAGTGAGATTTTCACTTTAAGGGAAATCATGTCACCTATGAAGAAAAGGCTTTGCTTCCTGACATTTTGCATCATGATGCTAACATCAGTATCATATGCCTCCACAACCGGTAAAATCAGTGGACGTATCACAGATATTGAGTCTGGGGACGCTCTTGTGGGTGTAAATATAATCGTGACAGATATGGGTATTGGTGCTGCCAGCGATCTGAGTGGCTATTATTCCATCCTGAATGTCCGACCTGGAAAACATAGAATCCAAGCTTCAATTATTGGTTATACGGGTGCGGTAATTGAAAATATTGAGGTCGTTATCGGACTCACCTCCAATATCGATATTAAGCTTTCACCTGAAGTGCTAGGAATGCAGTCCATCACAGTGATCGTTGAAAGGCCAATCGTCCGGAAAGACCTCTCCGGAAGCCAACTGAATGTCAATTCAGAATCCATTGAACAATTGCCCATTTCATCCGTTGCATCTGTCCTCGGTGTTCAAGCTGGTGTGGAAAATATGGAAGTGCGAGGCGGTAGTATTTATCAAACTGCAGTTATGATGGATGGATTTCTGCTAAGTGACAGCCGTTCCAATGCACCAGTGACCACCATTAGTCTAAGCTCTGTAGAAGAAATTCAGGTTCAGTCAGGTGGATTTAATGCAGAATATGGAAATATCCGGTCCGGTATCGTCAATGTTATCACCGCTGAGGGTTCCGCAGATCATTACAAGGGCTCCTTATATTATCAGGTCAGTCCCGCAGCACCCAAACATTACGGGATTTCACCCTATGATAAGAGTTCCTATTTTCTGAGACCTTACCTGGATGATACAGTCGCCTGGAGTGGCACGGATAATGGAAGCTGGGATGAATACACACGACGACAGTATGCAACCTTTGCGGGTTGGAATGAGCGCAATAATCCTCTGGCGGGAATGACGTCCACCGCCGCTCAACAGCAGTGGATTTGGGAGCATCGCAGGTCGGGGGACATCACCAAGCCTGACCATACACTGGATATGGGTTTTGGAGGTCCATTACCCGGTCTTTCTTCCCTACGCTTTTTCATTTCCTTCCGTGAAGAGAAGGAAATGTTCGTTATTCCACTCTCTCGGGATGGATATAGCTCCAATTCTACGCGCTTAAAACTCAACTATGAGATTAGTCCTCACCAAAAACTAGTCGCAAATCTGCTATATGCTGAGGAACACTCTGTGAATGAGGCGAACTGGACGACCGTCCCAGAGGGCAATCTCCTCAGGGGCAGTTACAACGTTGCAAATCTAGCCACGGACGCTGTTCTGTTTACACCTGGATATTTCAGTCCCTATTCGATTTATCGCGGTAGGGTGGATTTGAGCTATAATCACATGTTGAGCAGTGATTCCTATTTTGAAATCATTGCTCAGTATGGACGTACCCAGTATCGAACTTTTGAGCTGGAATATAGAGACACAACAAAGATTGAGATCTTCCCGGGCTTTTATGATGATGAAGCTCCTTATGGATACAATTCGGCCGATTGGATGAATCTGGGGCGCGATACCAGCCGCACAAACTCCTTCCTGTTGAAAAGTGACTACACCGCCCAGATCAATGAGAATAACCAGCTGAAAATGGGCTTGCAAATGACCCTGTATGATTTTCAGGTACGCTCTTATACGGAAAGTGATAAGGATACTTGGACCAGGAACATGAGTTACGACGTTTCGCCGTCACGGTTTAGTGCCTACATCCAGGATAAACTGGAATATGAGGGCTTTATTGCAAATTTAGGACTCCGTGGTGAGTACTCAGCCTCCAATACTGATGTGTATCTTCTGGATGCTTTTGATGAGCTATTTCAACAGGGAGTTGGTAGCTCCTTGGAGGAGTTGGCTGATAAGAAACCGGCTCAATCAAACCTTACTCTGGCACCGCGGTTGGGCGTGGCTCATCCCATCACGGATCATTCAAAGCTTTACTTTAACTATGGTCATTTTTACTCCGAAGCACGATCAACCTACCGATTCAGGATTCAACGTGAATCCAATGGTTTGGTTACTGATTTGGGAAATCCGGAATTGGATCAGGAGAAGACAGTTGCCTATGAATTGGGTTATTCCCATGGTTTTAACAATGTAGTTCTCCTGGATTTGGCAGC
Organism: Fidelibacterota bacterium; assembly: GCA_013202385.1. Classification (GTDB taxonomy): domain Bacteria; phylum Fidelibacterota; class UBA8477; order UBA8477; family JABMPR01; genus JABMPR01. The sequence goes on along the minus strand of JABMOT010000171.1, from coordinate 34,145 downwards.
GTATTACAAGGACATCACCAATCAGTCAGGCTGGGTCATTTATCGAAATGCCAATGGTTCTGTTAATTATCGCAAAGCACAAAGCAATAATTACCAGGATATCCGTGGGTTTGAAGTGACCGTTAGCAAACCTAAAGGCCGATTTATTAGTGGATTTATTAACTATACCTATATGGTAAAGACGAGTGGGTATTTTGGTCTTTTGCGCTATTATCAGAATCCGCAGGAACAGCGGGATTACGAACAGGTGAATGTCAAGGATGACCGACCACGGCCGCAACCTTATTTTAGAGCAAATATCGCTTTCCGTACGCCTTCAACATTTGGTCCCAAAGTTCTGAGCATAAACCCATTGGGCGGATTCACACTGAGTTTTCTTGGGGATTACAAAACGGGAAGCCAATTCAACCTGTCCAGTCTCCTTTTTATTGACAAATACGTACAATGGGCACCTCGCTGGAATGTGGACCTTCGCCTGCAGAAATCTCTGGCTCTGGGTGACAGGAATCTTGAATTATTCTGTGATGTTGCCAATGTGTTCGATAAAAAATATTTGCGCTATAGTGGGTTCTCAGATCAGTTTGATTATATCGACTATCTTCAGTCACTGCATTTTTCATTTGAAGAAGACATTGAGGCGGGTGACGATTATGTTGGAGTGTATCGGGATGACGATGTGGAGTATGATCCCATGGTGGCAAACCCGGACAATGATCCGGATATTGACTTGGAGAATGAGCGTCGCAGGGATACACGATCCTATATTGATATGCCCAATTATCGCTCGCTAACCTTTTTGGATCCTCGCAAATTCACCATTGGTATGAGGTTTAAATTCTGATGAAGATCCGTCGTAGTATCATCGCAATTTTGAGCTTTGTCCTTTTACTTGGATTGTCCATGGTTCAAGGTCAGGTCGATGCATCCCTGAAACGTTATGTTCGTATTGGTAGTCTCCAGAGTCAATTCTCTGCCTATGGATCTGAGAGAGGCTGGAATAACAGCTATTACGAAGGTATGATCTGGCCAGCTGACTATCGGTTCCAGGATAATGCCGTCATCAAACGTGCATGGGCAGCTTCTCGAGATTTTAAAGATAAGAATGGTGCCTTTTGGTCCAGATATGGTGTGTATTACACCCAGGATGCTGAGGGCATCGGTCTATTTCCAATGGAGCTGACCCAAACCAGTCGTTTCCAACCCCCTAATGTCTATGTGGATGGCAATGATCTCGGAGTCATCTTTGCTGGTGAGATAGATGCCATCGACCCAGATCAGCTTGCAGACAGAATTATCACAAATATTGTGAATTCTTCCATGGGTTTGACTATGACCCGCAAAATTTACGCTTTTAGTCAGCAATATCATGACAACTACTTCATTAAAGAATTTACCTTCACCAATACTGGCAATGCCGATTGGGATGCAGATATAGAACTCACAGATTCTTTGCTCGGTGTAAGGATTGGCTGGGGAACACGCTATTCAATGGGTCGAGAAGCCAACTGGACCATCGGTGATGGACAGAGTTGGGGTAAACACACATGGGTTACACGCCGTGGAGAGGATTATTCACTTCACTATCAAGAAGCAATTACGCCCGATAATCCCATTGTAGATTGGCTCCGGGCAGGTTTCTCTTGGGCTGGACAAGGGGAAAAGAATACCTTCGATAATATTGGCGGTCCAGATTTAACAGCTACGGGCAGATTGACATCCCCGCATCATACGGGTTCTGTTGTTCTCCATGTGGATCGATCGGCACTGGATCCTGAAGATTGGATTGCCCAACCTGTATTCCTTGGTTGGCATGCCGGTGATACCTATCCAAAAATAGGTGATCAACGAATCGAGAATGTTGACGCCATGAGTGATCTCTATGAAATGCTTTCGGGCCATCCTTTTGGCGGGTCGAACATGGGGGATACAACTCGGATGGATGAAGTTTTTACAGGTGGTGATATCACGGATCCATTTGATCCCTGGAAGGCACACAACGATGGCGGAGGCACCAATGTCATGATGACCTATGGTCCCTTCGATCTGGCACTCGGCGAGAGTATTCATATTGTGGAAGCAGAGGGTATAAACGGCTTGAGTCGGGAAATGTGCCGAGTGATTGGAGAGCGTTGGCAGCAGGCCTACAATACACCCGGAGATAATGGACCCTTTACTTTGCCTGATGGAAACGAGACCACTGATATGAATGTCTTTAAAAACAGTTGGGTATATACAGGCAAAGATTCAATAATGCTTACTTTTGGCCGAGCAAAACGCAATTATGATTCTGGTTTTACCATTCCACAACCACCACAGCCACCTCAGAGCTTCACTGTGGAGTCAGGGGGGGATCTTATCTACACAAGCTGGCTACCCAGTTTATCTGAGAATGATGCGGATTTCGGTGGGTATCGTCTGTTCAGGGCCATAGGTGAGCTGGATACAACTTTCGAAGAAATCTTCGCCTGTGGATTTGGAACGGATAATCCGGAGCTTAGCTATTACTATGATGACATCTCACCTGTTCGTGGTCAAAATTATTTTTATTATTTGGTGGCCTTTAATGATGGCAGTGAAAATAATACCACATTGAATCCCTCTGGGTCATTGCATAGTAATAGATTTTATACCCGTACGACCCAGGCTGCAACCTTAAAAAGAAAAGCTGGCAATTTGGAAAAGGTTCGCATTGTTCCAAATCCATACAATATCAATCAGGAGGCTTTTCTCGGGCAACCTGATAAGCTCGCTTTTTATGACATTCCTGGAGTATGCACAATACGAATTTATACAGAACGCGGGGATCTCATCAAGACAATCCAGCATACGGACGGCAGTGGAGATGAGTTTTGGCTGTTAAGTACAGATGCTCTACAGGTGATTTCCAGCGGGATTTACATTGCACATTTTGAGCAGCCTGATGGTCGCTCTATCCTTGAAAAATTTATCGTAATACGTTAGACTTTGGAGTTGGCGTATCATGCAAAAAACAGGACGAAATAATATGAGACAGCAAAAACAAACCCAAAAATTATTAGTAATGACCCTCACTGTTATAGTGCTGTTTTTTAGTTGTGAGGAAGATCCACAAAGCATCTACAATCCTGATGTGACCGGGAACCCAACACCAGCTATAACACACGTGGCTCCAGATAGCAATTACAGTCAGAACGATGTCAGCTTTGCCGGCGAAGGCGTGGTAATAATTACCGGTAGCAATTTTTCAGCGGTTTCAGATTATAATATGGTCTTTTTTAACGGTCTACCTGGAGAGGTGCTTACGGCCAGTGAAACCAGTCTGCGAGTGCGTGTCCCGGTTATTTCAGGAGATTCGATTATTGTCAGGATAAGTGTCCAGGGAGCCTTTCAATTTGCCGAATATGAAACACCTTTTGAAATTGTGCCGGCCGTCATTCCGGTTGGCGGCTTTGATGATTTTGATCAACTCTATTCCCTTGCCTGTGATGTAAACGATGCCCTTTGGGTTACTACGTTTGGAAATCCAACCATCAAAATGTATTCAGTCTTCCCTGATAGTTTGAAAAAACTTGAATTTAGTACATTGACGGTGTCCTCGACGGGTCTGAAGTACGGAGGCAATGATCTGCTCTTCCTGACAGGTGGGGCACTGCTCTATGCCATGGACAAGACCACTGGTCTTTATAATAGAAGCTATTTATTCCCATTTGCAGGATCCGATGTGACCCGCGATCTGGACTTTCTCGATAGCAACCATGTCTTCGTCGCATTCATAAAAGCACCGAACAAGGGCTATGTGATGGGCATCAGTTTTGATACAGGGATCAAAGACACACTCATGGCCTATGACAGTCTAAACATTAAATGTGTACGAGTCTTTGACAATGATCTATATGTTTCCGGATTCAGGACATCCAACGGTGCAAACACAGCTCCTGTGGTCTATAAAAATCATATTTCCGGTTTTACTCTGGGTGCCTCAGAACTGGTACTTGATCTGGCAGATTACCCAGATTATGCAGGGGTTCAAATCAATGCTATGACATTTTCAGCAGATGGCAAATTGTTTCTGGGTCTGGATGCTGTTCAGGCTATACTCGTATATGAGAATTTTGAATTAAAACCGTTTTACAATCACATACTATCACCGCCCACACGTGACCTGGTGTGGGGGAATGGCGACTATCTGTATCAGCTGCAAGCAACCAGAGTGTCCAAAATTAATATGGTGGAGGCTGGAGCAGCCTATGCTGGGCGTCAATAAAGTTTGTTTAAAATATTAACAAATAGAATAAAAACATGTGCATAAAAGCGCGTTCAATTGTATAATCTTACGCGTTTGGCATGTATAAATCGCAAACAACAGAAGGAGAACAAAACATGAGAAGAATGCTATCTATCTTCGTCACTGCGTTGGTAATAAGCAGTGCCGTATTTGGCGGCTGGGAATTTGAAGGCGTGCTTGCTGAAATTCCCGACACAGAGATCACAAACAGTTACGGGATGCACGGTGTGACTGTGGATGGAGCTGGAATGATTTGGTACGCCATGTACAATTATTCCACTGCGTCACTTTATCCAACTGCGACTGACACTGTGGATGTCTATCAGATATTTGCTGTATCTTCCGATGGAACACCAGCCTCATTTTCACCGATTTCAATGTTAACTATCAGCGGGGTCACAGACACACTCGTCAGTTCCTGCCGCGGTTTGACAACAGATAATGATGGGAATGTCCTCTACGCCGTTGCCGGTAAGATGTATAAGATCAACCATACTACTGGCGCTGGAATGGCCATGTACGATTACCCCGATTTCACTGGCTCCTTGTCAAAACCTGCCGTTGATGATGCGGGAAATGTCTATATTGGTACAGTGGGACCAGGTCACGCAATCAAAATACTGAATTCAGATTTGGTTGAAACCGGCAATGCCGTTGCTGAATTTACTGGTTCTAATACTCGTGCAATTGTTGTCTCAGGTGATGGCCAGGATATTTACACGGGCTCAACCTGGAATGGGATGGGTATTCGTCACTTACACAGTGATTTGCCTGGTACCTTCCCCCATGAGGAGGTGGAAGCCATTGGAGGATGGCAGATCAACGATACCACATTCCAACAGCTTTGGGCGGAAGATGTGAGCATGAGTCCTGAAGGCTTGCTGTATGCTGCCAATACTCAGATTGAGTTTACAGCTGACACATTACACGGTTCACGCTATTGGGTCTATGGGACTGATGGTACAGAAAAGTACTCATTTGGAACACCTAACGGTGCTTACGATCAGGGTGGCATGTTTAATGGTCGTGGTTGTGCCTGGAGCGCAGATGGTACCAAAATGTATGTTGCTGATTTTGGATATTGCGCTGTGACAATTTGGAATCAGGTACCCGACGGTGTGGATCGTCCCATTACGATTCCGACCGCTTTTGAGTTGAAGCAGAATTACCCGAACCCCTTTAACCCATCAACCACAATTGCCTACGAGCTCCATCAGGATGGTCTGGTCACTTTGACGGTTTATGATGTTGCAGGTCACGAAATTGCAACTCTGCTGAATGACCAAATGAATGCCGGAAATCACGTTGCCTCTTTCAACGGTTCAAACCTAAGCTCAGGACTTTACATTTATCAGCTCTCCTTCAACGGACAAGTGAGTGCTAAAAGTATGATGTTGGTTAAATAAACGCTGCTTAATGGTACAAAAAAAGGCGAGTTATGCTCGCCTTTTTTTTGTGCCTAGTTGTACAGATTCAGGTGGGAATATGTGATCAGTTTGTACAGGAATCATACTTACTTCGTAGGATTTTCAGATTATCTTTTATGACAACATTTAATGGAGGAAAGTCAAATATGAATTGGCAGAGGATATACATTTATATACTGTTCGGTGTGTCCACGATCTGGGCTCAAACAGATAATCAGGAATTTCGGGCTACCTGGGTTATTACTTGGGAACATATCAGCGCAGGGAGCTCAGTCAGTGAAAACCAGGCAAGAATCCGAACCATTCTTGATAACCATGTTGCTGCCAATATGAATGCCGTGCTCTTTCAAGTGCGACAAGGTGGAACTGCCTATTATAATTCATCCTTCGAACCTTGGGGCTATTATGCAGGTGGCAGTGACCCAGGATATGATCCACTTCAATATGCCATTGAACAGGCGCATGCCCGTGGTCTGGAACTGCATGCATGGTTCAATACCTTTCAAACTTCATCAGTGGACTCCACATTATCGCCTCTTCCACCTGCTCTAGCACATCCAGATTGGGTTTGTCGTGATGGGGATGGAAACCCCATGCCTGGATATCGTGCTTTATCACCAGGCTTACAAGCGGTGAGAGATTATACATTAGATGTAGCTATGGAATTGGTGACTAACTATGATATTGATGGATTGCACTTGGATTATGTACGCTGGAATGAGTATGATACCGGCGATTTCTCTACAATAACCCAGCTATCAGAAGAGTCGCAATTACAGATTTTGGACGGTATGGTCGAAAAAGAGTATAATGCAGCAGCCCGCTCTGTTGATCCTGCACGTTATACATATGATATTGAACATTCATATTTGGGAGGAATTCCCAGCGAATATGACTCTTGGGAGGAATTCTGGCGATCCTCAGTTACAGAATTTGTACATGCCCTCCATGACTCTATCCAGACCCAGAAACCCTGGGTTCGTCTGTCAGTGGCTGCAATAGGAAAATACAAGGCTGGTGGAACTGGAGGCTGGAATGGCTACTATGCTGTCTTTCAAGATGCAGCACTCTGGTTTAACGAGGGCTATATCGACCAACTAACTCCCATGCATTATCATTGGACAACATCGGGGGGCTTTACTAACGAATTATCAAATGATTGGGGATTGTACATCCAACCTGGAGTTAATGCAGGCAGATTGTACTCTGCCGGTCCCGGATCCTACCAATTTGCTTTGAATAATGTATGGTCACGGCATGAAAGTGTGATTAATGCTTGTAGATCGATTGACTGGGTAGATGGGTTCCAATTCTTCTCCTATGGCAGTTGGCAGGGCTATCAATACTGGCCCATAGCCGGCGCAACCTTTTTTAGCGGGAAGACTAAAATACGTGACACAGGTATTTATGTAAATGAGTCACCGGTCTCGCCTTCGGTCTCACTAGCTATCATTGACGATTTCACTTTCGATATTACTGTTACGCCTGATGAGTCTGTCACAGAAGATCAATGGTGGGCGATTTATCGCTCTGAGACCGATGAATTCGATGTAGATGAGAGCAAGATTATTGGTGTGCTTTTTGGTGCAGATACCTTTACTATAACCGAATCATTTGACGGAACCCAGGATCACAACAGCAGCTATTTTTATAGTGCTACCATGCTGGACAGATATTGGAACGAGTCACTGCCTGCTGTTGGTGTTGAATCTTCCGTATTGGAATCATTTGCTCCTGTGGCTCTATATGTCTACCCCGAACCAGACGACACAGTTAATGTGAACACTCCTCTGACATTCAATTTCAGCAAATCTATGAACATCGTTTCAGTTGAGTCTGCACTTAGTTTTTCTCCTGATATTGGTGTTGATATTTATAGCTGGTCTGAGTCAAATCACCGCCTCACCGTATATCCTCTGAATAATTTGGATTTCCTTACGGCTTATACAGTGTCACTCAGCGATGTTGCTCAAGACATTAACGGGGTCGCTTTTGACGGTGACGCAGACGGGGTAGCCGGCGGTACCCTTAGCTATACTTTCCTTACAAAAGAAATTGATGAAGCAGGTCCCAGAGTAATATATAGTACACCTGATTTTACTATCGCCGCTGAAGATTTTGATGTTGAAGGTGTGATCTCTTTTGTTTTTGATGAAGAATTGGATCGTGAAAGCGTGACCATGGACGCTATCAGTTTTAGCCAAGCCGGAGAAGAACAGGAATTTGGTTTCCTGATGACTGGATATTATGGAAAATCGGTGCTGGATATCAAGCTGTTTGAACCCCTTCACGCTGCAAGCGATTATACCATAACCCTGGCAGAAAGTATCTCGGATACCATTGGGAATCCCTTGGATGAAGTGATTTCAGTATCTTTCACTACATTCAATGAACATTACTCTGAAATAATAGACATAGATAATTTTACAGCAATGAATGGCTGGTGGGATCCTGAGGGGAGCGGCTCAACCGCGGGCACCATTGGTTCTGCAACAACCTTTGGCTACTCAACCAGTAATTATCTGCCTGCATCAAGTATCTACAATCAGGGTTTAAAATCAGCATATATCGCTTATCAATGGGACACCACCGTAAGCTCACATCTGTTGAGAGAGTACATCCCGGATACAGCGCCGCCCGCAAGTGTATATTTCGACACTTCCTACAACATCCAGTGTTATATCTATGGTGATGCTAGTAACAATAAATTCCGTTTCGCCATTGATGAAGGCGATGGCAGTAGTTGGATAACAAGTGAAGTTTCTACCTGGTACACAATCGACTGGGAGGGCTGGAGACTACTCGAATGGGATCTGAGTGATCCCAGCATGGTAGGAACATGGCTTACTGGTAGTGGGGTTCTGGATGGAACGAATTATCGTGCGGATAGTTTCCAATTGACCTATGATCCAGAATTTGGTGAAGTAAGTGGTCGTGTATATCTAGATAACTTCAGAATCATCAAAAGAATGCCTGGGGTTTCTGTAAATGAGGAGTCTTTTCAACAGCCCACAGCGTTTCGGCTAAATCAAAATTATCCCAACCCCTTTAATCCTGAAACTATGTTGAGTTTTTCAATACCTGATCCAATGCAGGTGCGACTCTCTATCTTTGATATTAGGGGGCGGGAGCTAGAACAACTTATCAATGATCGGCTCACGGAAGGTGAACATAAAATACGCTTTAGCGGCAGTGATTATGCTACTGGTGTTTATATAGTTGTCCTGGAGACTAAACTTGGAATTCAAGGGAGACGAATTCTGCTACTGAAATAGCAGTCGATTTTTTAAAAAAGAAATAAACCAGGCGCGGTTTCGAAACCGTGCCTGGTTTTTTAATCAATTTATGATATCATCTGAAATCTATTAAAACGTAAAATAATATGCCAACACGAAAATGACGCCCCCCGAAAGGGAGCCGGCTACATTGATCCAATCATTGTCAAGCCAGAGATATCCAGATACATGGCGTGTCTCCTGGTGGCAATGACTCAAGCGCTCTGTTGATTTCCCACACACTTCACAGGTGAATTTGGCCTGGATACTGGCACCAAGAATGCTATCTACAACGCTGCCAAGAAATCCTGAAAAAATAATGACTGCGATCAAAGCAGGGTCCCACTCGAGGTAACCCATAAAATAAGATATGGCTATGATTGATACGGCACCCACGAGACCTCCAAGGGTTCCCAGAAATGATACACCACCCGAGTAACCTTTCGCAACACGCTTCCAGGTTAATATATTCAGCGGTAGCTTTTTGCTAAAGCTGCCAATCTCTGTTTCCCAAGTATCAGACGTGGCGCTTGCCAGGGAGGCCAGAAATGCCCAATACAGCCATTCTATTGAAAAGCTGGACAGATACCAGGCTATGGTGATTATCAACGGAATTCCGCCATTTGCGTAAACCTGGACAATATCGCGCTGAGATCCCTTAGAGAGAATGACATCTGGTTTGGATTGTCTGTCTGCGATTTTTGAGAGTAGACTTGACAATACAAAAAAGCCGATCAGGGGGAGGGTTGTGTGCCAACCACCCATTCCAAACATGAAGACACCCAGAAGAAAAGCACCAAATCCACCACTGACGCTCAGTGCTTTTAGCTTAAATGCCCCGAATCCTAAAATAAAAGAAACGATGAACCAACCTGAAAGTGCAACCAGAGTTCCGTTATTCATACTGGTGAGGTAAAGATCCATGCCAAGAGCGGCGGTTAAGGTCAATGTAAGGTTGTCGCTACCGCGTTTTGAAACAGCTTCAGCTACTGTAGAGACAAATGCGACAAATACTGACATCCCTACCAGATGAATCAGGGGCAGCGGATTATCATTCAAAAATCCAGTGTAGATTGGATAGCAGGTCAACATGACCACTAAAGCCGTGGTAAAGAATGCTATGCTGCCAGGCCAGCTTTTTTTGTCGTGCCATAAAATAAATTTATTTTTTGAATTAATCCGCTCTCCAACCACGGTTGCAGCTGTGTCCGCAAAGGCAAGAATCAGCATAGCCACAATAAAAATAACGATATTTCGATCCCAGAACATGATCACAAGGAGGGTAAAGGCGATGGGGAAATAGACAGTTCCAAATGAGATGCGTTCAGTTGTATGCATGCCCTTCAAACCATCCTTTTTTAAAGCGACATAGTTCAGAAAGGTAAAAATTATTCCAAGTAAAATGACGGGCAGTTTTGCAGTGAGGAAAAAGGGTGCCAGGGAAACCAGGATGCCAACCATAACGTGGACAAATTTGCGGGTCAATTCCGGGGATATATGTAGAACTTTTCGGGAAATTTCAGCGATACCAATAAAAAACATAATAATGCCAAAGAAAAGGAAGAATGATATCCATTCATTGGGTAGATTGAAAAACAAGGGCACTGTGAATTCCTTTCTCTAAACTGATCAACCAACTAATCTAATTCTTGCGGAAAAGTTGGCCGAGGTATTAAAGCCCCCGATCACTCTATGGGTAGAGCCTATATTAGCGCTTGATTAAAACGCTAAGCCGAGTGAAAATCGTTGGACACTCTTTAATCGTCCATGATCAGAATAACTGTAATTAACCTTTAGTATGCTCTGTGATCCACCAATCCGATAGTTCAAACCAGCGCCCAGGGTCAGTCCCTCTTCAGTATCGGGTAAAAAGAGAGATGACCAGCCCGCTCTCAGAAAGACGGTCTCCGCCAGACCCAACTCTGCACCAAGGTTCACGCTTTCTAGATTATCATTGGGGTGCAGTGCATCAGCAGCCCAGGTTAAGCGTACTTTTTGATTTTCGAATAATTCGCCTGACAGTCCCACTCTGAAGACCAGGGGTAGAGGGTAATCGTCGGTTTGATATTCCGAATTTACAAAAGTGACCGTTCCGCTTTTGATGGGGTCGGGATCCGAGCTGAAATACAGATCACGGCCGCTTAAACCCATTTTGGGACCATAATTGGATAGTACACCGGCCAAACGGATGCCACCGATGGGCATATCATACAAGGTTCCAAAATCCAAGGCGATGTTGGCACTTGATTCGTGCCAGATTCGCTCACTGATAAATTTTGCGTTGCCCCCTATAGAAAACCGGTCAGTGAGTCGCCGTGAAATGGAAAGGGTCAGTGACAGGTCCTGAGCCGACCAATATTCGCCAGTCCCGTCAGGTTTAATCTCCGTCCGAACGAGATCTTGCGGAATACTCAGACTTGTGGCACTTATCCCAACTGTACCGATGGAGGGCAACTTCACAGCCATGGCCATGAATAAGTAATCAATATCAGCCAACCACTTATTGTTGACAAACAAAACCTCACTCCGAGTGATGTGATCCAAACCAGCTGGATTCCAGTGCATGGAACTCAAATCGCCAGGGATGGAAATAAAGGCATTGCCCATAGCCGCTGCTCGAGGATCAGGAGCAATTTTTAAAAACGCTGCCGCTGTTGTCCCCGTTTTGGTAATCGTCTGGGAATTACCAATTTGGGCGAAGAGTGTATTCGTGCAAAAAATTAGTATCAAGGTTATCACTACTATTTTTCGGGTCATAATCAGCGTCCTCATTTGATCACCGCAATTCGTCCGATCTTTTGACCAAGGTCGCCGGCATCCACATGGTACAAATAGATACCATAAGAGATTGGGAAATTATCCTTACTGGTAAGATTCCAGAATTCCTGAGCATCACTCATGAAGGAGCTATGCTCGATGGTTTTTACATGCTCTCCAGCGATTGTATAGATGCGGATCGTACATTCTGTGGGGAGATTGTCAAAATAAACCAAGCGATCTCCGCGATCCAAAAGATGCTGATAATCATAGGGTTCAAATGCTGAAACGGCCACATACGGATTAGGTACAACACAGATGTCATCCAGGGCGGCCTTGGCTGCCTCATTGTTGATATGGGAAGCGCTGGTTGAAAACCCGTAAACATCTTCCTCAGTAAAGGGGCGAGACGTGAAAAAGGCATAGATATCGCCCGATCCAGCACTCACGGTATCACCAGTACTTGGTAGTGAGAAAGTAACCTCCCACCCGAAATCAAAATTTCCATCATTGCTTTTGTAAATGATGATGGGTTCACTCCTCTGCCACAAGGAATCTTTTGTAGCGATGGGTTCTAACACTTCAAAGACCCGTTTTTCGGGAATTTGACCTGGAGTCACATCCCAAACTTCGAAGGGTGCAGCAACCGGGTAAAACTTTGCAGTATCTACATTCTGATTAAAAAATCGAATCTCATAATCTGCAGGGAAACGTTTTGTGAGATCACCAGTGAAGGGGGCGATACTGGCTTCCCAGGTGGTCTGACTACCAGAGCTCCACTCCGAAATAGCTTCTATGATACCTAATTCCTGATCAGCAACCGTTATCGTCATCCCATCAAAAATGGGGTTCAGGGGACCGCCTGCAATAAAACTGCTCTCCCAAACAGGGAAGTATGTGAATATCGCCATGAGTGGTTCGCCGGAAAGTATATGACCTGTCTCAATACGTTGTAATTGACCAATATCTGGATAGAAAATAAAATCGATATCTCGATCATATTCTGCGTTTGTGCTAATATTTACCAGTGTAAATGTCGAATCGTAAATATTCTGATAGGGCATCTGAAACCATTGACTCCCTATGAGTGTCACTGGCAATTCGTTGGGTTTGATGTCGTGAATCGAGAAGCGGGTTGGGTTCTCCTGAAAGTTGATCTCAAAGGCGTTGGATTCCTGGACCCTGTCAGCGTCCAAAACATTAATAGCAAGCTGTCCAGTAGCCACACCGCTGGTATGGAGGATACTTCCATCGTTTACAATGCCTGGTATGTAGCCCGCTGCTGGGGCGGTTGGGACGACTCTAACCGTATTCGCATCCAGGAATATTTCATTGCTCTCAGGGTTGAGCGTAATGTTTTTTGAACACTCAGTGGGTGCAATTTCAAGCTCAATAACACCATGATCATAGGAGACAACAGCGTAGTAGTAGGTTTGACCGTTCATCACCTGGTTCGAGTCGACAAAGGCATGCCGAATTCCAGTGTTGTTCCCCAGATAATAACTTGAACCACGATTGGCATAAGGTACACTACTCAATCCAACATATTCATTGTCCAGGTCAAATCGAGCTTCGGCTCCGTTACCCATTTTGAGCGGTTCAAAAAGAAATTTTGATCCATAGGAGTCAGTAATGGTTTGTTGATCGAGAAAAGATGGATCGGTACTTCGATAAATCACGTAACCCTCAAAATCATTGCTCTCAGAGATCGGATCATAAGCATCCTCAGCGATATCATCCCAGTACAGGGTTACTTTTTGATCGCCAGCTACGGCAATAACATTTGGTTTTGGGGGAGGTGTCGCAAATTGATAATTACTCTGATAAATCTGATTGGCGGTTTCAGCGTTTAAAGTGAGATCATCAAAATCTTGACCGATGATAAGACCAATCGAGAATCTTCGACTTTCATCTCTTGGAAGGGGGAATTTACCTGAGCCATACAAAAAGATATTATCACCGGCTAAAGCAGCCCCACTTGAGTCATAATATCCAGGCTGCAAATACTCATTAATGATGTAATCATCATTTCTGATATAGTTCGGCGATCCGAATTGCGGAGATGCAAAACTGGTCAGGCCAATCATATCAGATTCATCGATATCGGTAAATTCATAATTCGGTTCACCCGGTTGCCTGGGATCGTACGGATCGCCTGCGGTAGGAACTCCATCACTTTCGCCCTCATCGCCGGTGTTAGCGACACCATCAAGACCTACATCATCCTTCTCTGGGTTCCAATCGCCATCATCATCAATCCCATTGGTCCAGCTTTCGTCGATCATACCATCTTGATCGTTGTCCAAACCATCATAGGGATTTCCTGGGGATTCCAGAAACTTATAGCCAAAATATCCGGGGACAGAACCCACCTTATCCGAGCGACCATCTTCATCCCAGGCATAAACCATGTTCAGTTCATGATCAAAGAAAGAGAGATCATCGTTATAGTTGGAGGGTCCTCCAATATGGGGATCACCCCACATGCCAAAGATCACATCCTCAAGATCTTTTTCACTTTTATTGGTGACCTTGTAAACCAGAAAGATAATGTCTTCTGCCAGAGGATTTGACCATTGATAGTAACGACATTCGATGGCAATCCCCAAACCCTGTTTTGAAGAGTCATCCGAGAAGGGATAGTAGGCAAACTCGCGATTCATACGGTCATCCACAACAAAGTAAATTTCCATATCTGAATTGGCTGATCCTTGTTTCAGCGCTCCAGGCCAGACATATTTCTCAAGACTCTCACTATACCAACCAGCTGGCCAACTGTCTGGTTTACCGTCACCATCGCGGTCAAGGTCATTACTAATGGGCATTCTGTCTGTCAAAGGATCGGCAAAGGGGATGATACCCGCATCATCAAAAGCCAGAGGTGACCAACCCCAGAAGTCCTGACCATCAGGCGAAGTCTCACCCCCGTTGGATGTCAATCCATCGCTGATAACCTGGGCTCGCCAGATCGGATCTCCATTTTCATAGACCAAGGTGTCTCCCTCAGCATCGACGGCAATATAGGCATCCTCATGAGAATCAGACTGAACATCCACTTCAGCGCAAATAAAGGGGCCAAATTCATAGCCATAACCCAAACCTTCCCAGACAATGTCAGTAATGGTATTTCCGGGTCGGGAAATAGAGCCATAGTTCCATATTTCAGTGGTGATTTTATTGCCATTCATAATGGCTTTTTGGCGCCGCAGGAGCTGTTCATCCTCGGCCACTGCCTTGGATAGCTTATTTTCACGCCACTCATTATAGAGACGGAAGTCTGTCTGGGTCCATGTCTTTTCAGGACCATTCACGAACCACTCAAGTGAGCCTCTTCGAATTTTGTCAGCTCCCATTATTCCCTGGCTCAGAGCCAGAGAAAGGAGGAGTGATATCAGCCATTTTAATGTGCGTTTTTGCTCGATTGTCGTCGTCATATTGGACCTCAATTAAAACTCAAGGGTGATGCCAAGATAGGTGGATCTTGGAGAAGAATAGTAAGTAGGACGAACCTGGTACTCTGACCAGGTGTGGATGCCCGGTTCTCCATAATGGCTTTTGAATTCTGCTGTTTCCTCCGAACTCTGGTTTACATAGGTATATCCAGCTTGTCCTGTATCGTCATACACATAGCGTTCATTAAGCTCATCCAACAGGTTAAACACCATTGCAAACAGGACGGTTTCAAAATTACCTACCTGGATATTCTTGTGCATCCTGAGATCGATGTTCCGCTGCCAGGGTTTCCGCTCACTATTGGGAATCGGATTGTAGTTTGCCAGTGGAATGGTCGGAGTATAAGGCCAGCCACTAGCCAGCTTTCCAATCAGACTGATACCCCATTTATTGGGAACGGAATAGGTGACGGTTCCATTTATCAAGTGGGTTTGATCCCAACTTAGATAGACAATCTGCTTGGCCTCTTCCGTCTCAGAGAATTGGCTGAAGAAAAAGGAGCCTGAGTTGGTAGCATTGCCTTCTGTTGTCTGGTAGGTATAGTCCAGGTGACCAGAGAGATGACTCGCGGGATCATGGGGTTTTGAAAGACTGAGTGTATACCCCAGGACCGTCCCATAATCTTTATTCAAACGAATGCTGTAGTTGGAGGGACCATAAACTGCGGATTCGTAATAAATCGACTGAGTAGCCAGCAGATCACGGATATCTTTATAAAAGGCGATGGCTTCCAGAGCGATGTATTCGCCAAATTGCTGCTGAAGACCAAATTCATAGAGCACAGTTTTCTCAGGTTTCAGATCCGTATAGCCCAACGACGGTGTAATATTGGCGCCGAATATTGACGTGGAATAAAGTGCTGTCAGCGTAGGTAATTGATAAAAATGGCCATAGGAAAAATGTAAATATCCTTTATCCGTGATGGGGAAGGATACGCCCAAACGGGGTGAGATTGAATGTTTTGAATCCGCTGCCTGGGCAGTTCCAGTAGGATCCAACAGATTAGTGGGGAACTCACCATTAGGTTCGAAAAAGTCATAGCGCAATCCCACGTTCATTATCATACTTTCGTACTCAAGTTTATCCTGGGCGTAGGCGCTAAAGAAAGTGGCATCACCAGTATAAGTGGAATGACTGGGTGAAAGATTGGCGGGAAGAATAGTTGGTTCACGATAGCGCTGACCATTATACAGTATAACGGCATCATCAGATTCCAAATGATCTGTTTTAACATCCAGACCTGCTTTTATTTCATGATGGGACCCAATCTGCGAGGTAATGTCGAATTTTGTTCCCAGGGTTTTAGAATTTCTATTGTCATGCTCCATTAGCGTGCCACCGAACGCAAATGTGGTTGACCCGGGACTACCAACAATGTTGGATGTGGAGACATAGCGCAGATCCGCTGGATCTTCATATACATACTTGCGATAATTGGTTGAATTGTAGTACAGATTCAATTCGTAGAAGGTACTGCCAAATGATTGATTTAAACGGACAGCAATCCCACCATTCTCACGCAAATACTGATAAATACCATCGGGATTATATTTATATGTATGGACATAGGCTTTTGATTGACTCTGATCATAAAGACCCTGAAAGGACATTTTCAGGCGGGGGCTAATACGCCAGGTGAATTTGGCCAATCCATTACCGCTAATTGAGGGATTCATTGACACGTAGCTACTGTCACCACTGCTTTCTATATACCATTCATCACCATCCTGGAAATTGGCTGAGTCTTCCGGGGCATGTTCGCGAATACCGTACAAATACCCACCATTGTTGTGGAGTCTTGCACTGATATTAAACGTCAATTTGCGACCCAAAATTGGACCTGTCAGGGCAGCCTCCAAAACTGAGTTGGCCATCGGGTTATAAGCGTCAATATTGGGAAAAACTTGCGAATTGTTGGAAAGATAATCGCCAGTGTAGTAGGTCACACTGCCATCGAGTAGTTCGCCTCCTTCGCGCAATTGAATATTAATGATACCGCTCATGGCGTTTCCATATTCAGCATTAAAGGCACCTGATATAACTTTCATTTCTTGGAGCGCATTATTGGAAACATTCATTGCCAGGGACCCTGTAAAGGGATTTACTACTGATATGCCATCAATATAGAAGCCAACTTCATTGCTGCGACCGCCGCGGATGTGGATAGCTCCATCTGCTCCCGTGTTGACACCTGCCTGGGTAGTGAGAACATCCAGGAAACTTTCCACAGGCATAGCATTTATCTCTGCCGAGGTAGTAATCTTCTGGGAGGCAGTCAAATCCTTCTGAACCAAGGGGCGTTTTGCAATAACAACCACCTCCTCGCCTGAGATCACAGCAGAGGGGAGAGTGAAATTCTGTACGGTAGTATGTCCCGTGGCACACTGTACACCTTCATATTTTGTATTTTGATATCCGATAAATGAAGCACTCACTGAATATTCTCCTGGAGGAATATTTAAAATGATGTAATAGCCATTGATATCTGTTGAAGCACCAATATTGAGTTCGTGAATAATCACATTCACGTATGGCAAAGCACTGCCAGTTTCGTAATCTGTAACCGTCCCCACGATTTTCCCCGCTCCTGCATAACTCACCTCAATGCTAAGCAGAAAAAGAGCAATATATCGAAAGCTCTTAAAGATTGATGTCATGTATTTCTCCTAGACTCTGGGAAAGCTGATCTCAGATTTCCCTATAAGATTTATCAGTATATACCTACAAATAACAAAATAGAAACCAAGAGGGTACCCATGTTATTCGATAATCGACAGAACTATTTAGGCAGGGTTTCCTGTAAGCTCTTCATTATGGTTAAGCGTATAAATGTAAGTGCCGCTGACAGGGTTCTGATAGTCCGTCACTTGAACCAAATCCTGGTGAAACTGAGTCACCGAATAGAATGTCCTATTCATTGCCTGGATCAAAATGAACATGCCACACAATACCCATGTCCTGAGTTTCTAAGCAAGATGGGAATCAAAAATTCAATATGCAGCACTTCCTTTATAGATATATTTTCCATAATTATCGATTGTTTAACATGAACAATTTTATTAAATATATTATTCACCAAACACAAACTTGTTTGCACGTTGGAATCAATATGCACGACCGCATTTACTGAACAAGTATTATTTAGAGGGGTTTGTTAATTTTATTAACGAACGGTCAAAATATCCATAATATCAATAGTGATAATATGAATTATCATACATCAAAATATTCTTCCTTCAGTCACATGCATTCTTTGAGGACCATCCATATTTAGAGCAAAATAGTTCAGATTGGTAAACACCATCCCAAGCAAAATGACAGGCAGCTTTGCAGGGAGGAAAAAGGGAGCCAGGGAAACCAGGCATGTACAAACTTCCAGGTTATTTCAGGAGAAAGACGGAATACTTTACGCGCTAACTCAGCTATGCCTATGAAAAGTATGATAATGGCAAAGAAGATTAGGAAGGTGACCCACTCGTTAGAGATAAAAAAATAGTGGCAAGAGATACTCCTCTTATTTGTACACAGACTTCCACCAGTCTAATCAGATGATAATAATGCATCAAGTCCAAAGAATCATATTGTGCAGAAAAGATCGATCAAATTCTCACCAGGTTTAAGATGGTTCAGCTGTGCGAAGTTCTAGCCGGAAGCTTGGAATTGTTAATCGAGGTGAAGCATTTCCCGCCTGATAAGCAGACTGGAAACTTGTATGTCAGATGTGGGGGATCGCTTCCAGCATGGCTTTATGGATTACCCGTCAAAAAATCTGGAAAACCGATTTACAGTTGTGAATGGTTACTCAAATGGAAGCATCAATTATATAAAAACCAAGTCATTCAATCTCAAGATTCATGAATTTTGTTGAATGAGTTTGTTCTTCCCTGATTACCAACACCTGAGCTAAAACCAGAAATCACAACGACATTTGAATTATATCTGTCCACAGAAGAAAAAAGGTTACTATCGAATTGTGTACAAACTATATTTACCTTAACTGGTATGAATTTAACAGAATACTAAACCTATTATATTTTAGGATGTGGGTCTATTTATAGGGCTTAAAAATTGTATTCATATTAAATAACATGCTATTTTTAAAGTCACGCAAGTTATGGTGCATGCATAGGTGAATGTTTTAGCATGGGGAAGCGAATGATTATAAGTACTCTGCATTTGTTCAACAGCTCCCGACGAATGACGTGATGGTATTTTGAGTTAACTCTGATCGAATTGAACGAGGTATTCCATGAAAAGATATTTGCACACTTTCATTATTCTAACAGGGATGATGTCAATGTTGCAGGCTGGAACCAGTGGTAAGATCACAGGCATTATCACTGATGCTGAAAATGTGCCCCTGATCGGTGTCAATGTCTTTATTGATAACTCAAATATGGGAGCTTCCACCAATGAAGATGGTTTCTACGTCATTTTGAACGTCCCCCCAGGTACCTACACCATTGTGACATCTTATATTGGTTATAAAACGATTCGAGTGACAGATGTTAGGGTATCCATTGATCTGACGCGCTATGTGGATTTAAAAATGGAAGCGGAAATTATCAGTAGCGGGGAAGAAGTCCTGGTTGTCGCTCAACGAACCCTTTTGAATCAAGATGAATTTTCCTCAAAACACATTGTATCAGCCGAAGAAATGGAAGTGCAACCTGTAGAAAGCATTATTGGGATTGCTCAGAATCAAGCCGGTGCTGTTGGCAGTAACTTCCGCGGGGGTCGTAGCGGCGAAGTGCTGGTAGTCATCGATGGCATTCCTATTCGGGACGCTTCAGCCGGATATACCGGTGATTTTGGAGGCTTCACATTGGGAGTACCAAAAGATGCCGTGCAGCAGATGGAAGTATCCCTGGGAGGATTCTCAGCAGAGTATGGTAATGTTCAATCGGGCGTGCTCAACCTGGCAATGAAAGAAGGAGATGACTCTTTCTCAGGTTCATTGTATTCCACCACCACGGATTTTGCCTCACTGAATGAAACGCTCATGCCGAAAGATGCCTGGCGCCTGGATGCGAAATATCAGCAGAAGCTGGAAAATAATTATCGCTTTTCACTAAGCGGTCCCATTCTTCCCGGTCTTACATTTGCCATTTCAGGAGACATCCTTGACCGAAAGCAGGGCAATTACCTGAATCAGGATGCCTTTAATCAAAGTTACCAGGGCAAAGTGACCTACAGACTCTCAAACAGCGCCAAACTGTCCATTGGTGGTAATGTGACCAAGCAGGAATGGAATTCTTTCTATTTTCAGGCTGGAAAATTTGGCCCTGGAGAAAATTTTCAAAGTGACCTGTATGAGTTTGTGGAAGATCTCAGTGCCAGCAATGATACGCTGATCCGATATTTGTACGTCGAGAATGCTCTGGATACAAATCTGTACAGCTCTGGTATAATCGACAGCCTTTCAACGCCTTATTACATAAACTTGAATGATTCAGACTCAGTGGCAGTAGGGTTCCATCAGAATTTCTATCTTGATGCCCCATTGAACCACCTTACATCCCGAGTTAAAAACAGCACCCAGCTTTATGGTGTGTTCACTTATACCGTTTCATCCAATACCTTTTTTGAGCTCAGCGCCCAGGTTTTGAACTCAAGTTATGAGAATGGTATGAAAGACTATGCCGATCGTGATGGGGATGGTGATACTGAAGAACTGCTTCAATGGGATCGGGAAGTGGAAGGTCCTCGGCCTGAACGACGGGAACGCGAATACGAGTTCTGGTGGATGCGAGGCGATGATTCAGAATATCGCAATCAAGAGGTAAGTTCCTACCTGATTAAGGGAGATCTCACCTCCCAGCTTGACCAGTACCATATGCTCAAAGCAGGTTGGCAGTTCAACCTGAACAACACCAAGATAACGGATATTACCTGGTCCTCCGTCTCCGAGGAAACCGATTTTGCCCTGAATAGCCTCCGCAAAGATATCTGGGAAAAGAACGACCTTGACTTCGGAATGTTTGTCCAGGACAAGATGGAATTTAAGGATGATCTGGTCACCCTTATAGGACTTCGCTATGACTATTTTAATCCCAATGGAACCGGCGATCCTGTTCAATATCCAGGGAATATGTCCAATCCCGTATTAGGCTATGACAGCCTGGGATATGCCATATTTAACGATCCTCAGGAAGCCAAAGCCAGTCATCAGATTAGCCCCCGAATTGGTATTTCACATCCAATTTCTGATCGGGATATCCTCTTTTTTACCTATGGTCATTATTTCCAGAGACCCGATGGTCGCTATCTGTTCCGTAACTATCAGTATCAGAGCTTGACCAAAGTTGGAAACTGGGTAGGCAACCCAGCTCTGAAACCGGAAAAGACTGTGGCCTATGATATTTCCTTCGAACACTTGTTTACGCCCAGTCTGAAAGTGTCCATCACTGGGTATTTCAAAGACGTGTCAGATCTGGTTAACAACGAGAAATTTGTATTTCCTGATGGTACGGAAGTCAACCGGTATGTGAATGGGGATTATGCCAACGTAAAGGGTGCTGAGCTGGCCGTTAAACGGCAGAAGATAGGCTTCTGGAGTCTCCAGGGGAATGTATCCTATTCTGTCGCCACAGGACGAAATTCCTCAACTGGGGGGGTAAAATTGTATCCCTATGACAAGAAAATGTATCCCCTTGATTTTGACCGCCGGATCAGCTCCAACGTAAACCTGGGACTGTATTCAAACAAAGGTCTCCCGGCACTGAAGTCCATTACCCGAAATTGGGTGGCTAACTTTCAATACGAATACGGAACTGGAAAACCCTTTTCCAGCTATGGCGTATTGGGAGCTGTAAACGATCAACGCTTACCTTCCTATGACAATCTGGATATCCGTATTAGCCGTAGTTTTGAGGTGAATGCATTAACCCTGCAGCTCAATCTTGATATCTACAACGCCCTCAATAACGATGTGCACCAAAGTATTTACACCAGCTATTTCAACCAGGATGAGGATCCCGGGGATGACAATCCACCTGACATCATTTACAAGGAGGAATTGTCCAATTTGATCATTAGGACACCCCTGATCTACCCCGCAGAGCGGCAGTTTAAACTCGGCTTGTCGCTGAAGTTTTAATCCAGTGATCCTAGGAGACATTATGAACCGAAAGTTAGCCCTCTATTTGACCCTGATATTTACCAGTTTGTTGCTCCAGGCAGCGGGGGAGCCTATGTCGTTCCAGAACAAAAAAGTATCCTTATTTAAAAAGAGTGAATTGGTGCCCTATGACTTCAATTACCATCGGAACGGCACACTTTGGATGCGCGTCACCAATTTTTCCATGATCGGGGATGACTCATATCGCGAACGTACGCCTTCTGCAGATTGGCCCGGTGGCTCAGGGAACTCGTACCTCTATCGAGGCTCCTTGTGGCTGACAGGGACCCGGAATGGCGCCCGGGGAACCAGCACGACTGAAGACAAAGAGTACACCCCTTTGGCACTGGTTCAAATGGAAACACTCCAGAATGGATTGGTCGAGCATTCATGGAC
The DNA here is from genome assembly GCA_013202385.1 of Fidelibacterota bacterium. Lineage (GTDB taxonomy): Bacteria > Fidelibacterota > UBA8477 > UBA8477 > JABMPR01 > JABMPR01. The sequence continues at coordinate 11,453 of JABMOT010000171.1, read as the reverse complement.
CAAATTTACAGACGCAATTAAAGTCAACGATACACATATTCCCCTAGGTCTTGAGATTACACAGCATGCTTATAGTTATGGTCTCAACTTTGCAGACGATTTTATCATCTTCCGATATTTCTTTAAAAATGTAGGTGTGGATACGACAGGGGATGGGTTTGCAGATGATCTTTCCACACTCCAAAATGTGCATTTTACGTTCAGGATGGATGGGGATGTAAGCAAATTGACCACCTGGGACGCAGAAGCGGATTTTGTGAATCGTGACGATCTTGCCTTGTGTCTTACAACGAGCTGGGATGAATTAAAACTCTTCCCATATATGGAATACCAGATGGATCAGGATACCGCCGCCTGGCCATATATTTCTCAGTTTGTGGGTGATTCAACCTTAACCATCATGTTTGATGGTGATAATCGGGGCTATGTCTCTGAAGTAGATACAAGTCTACTGGACCTCTCAACGGTTTCAGGTAGCTATCTCCATGATAATGCCAATGATGATTTTGCAAACCCAAATCCAGTGGGTGTATATCAGACCCCCGGTGTTTTAGCCATGCAGATGATTCACAGTTCACCATATATGAAACCCAAGTCCTACACCACCTCCTTTATTGGTCAGGATTTTTCAGGGGATGCCGCCATGTGGACAAATGCCATCGGGAAAACCACCTTTGACAAATTGTTCAAGCTGCCACCTTTTCTGGGTGGAGGTGTGAATGAAGGGGATTATCGTGCTATAACCACATTTGGTCCCGTTGATTCATTGGCCTATGGCGATTCCATTGAGGTGGTCTTCGCCATCGGGGTGGGTGCAGATGCTGATCGCGCCGGGATTTACAGTTTTATCCGTCTTGTAGAGGATATGGAGGTTGCGAAAACATTGGTTGCAGAAAATTTCCAGGTGGATCAGACGGAAATTCCGCCTTTGGCGCAATTGAATATTGGAGCTGTTCTGGATGCTGATAATGTATTCCAAGGTGTGGATGTTACCTGGGATCCCAGCGCATCCATGGCGCATCCAAACTTTACCGGCTACATCCTGGCTAAGTTCAAAGAACGAACGGTTGCAGGATTACCCATCTATGACACCCTGAGGGTGCTTTCCAAGGCCGAAGTCGAGGCTGAACTCACGAGTACTGGCGATTCCTATGTCAGTGTTTTTGATTCTGATGTGTTGTTTGGATACGATTATACCTATTCTCTGATTGTGACTGGCTACTCGGACAAATATTTCAATATGGAGCTGGCCACCAGCGATTTTATCACGGCAACTGGGAAAAGTTTGGTGAATACCCTCGATGATATTCTGGTTGTTCCCAACCCTTATCGTGCATCTGCCCCCTGGAACAATGCCACACCGTCTTCCTCGTCCCAGTGGAAAGATCGATTATTTTTTATCAATTTGCCTGAGGATGCTGTTGTAAGGATATTCACCCTGGATGGTGATTTTGTAAAAATGATTCAGCCCACAGATTCACGCGGTATCGAAAATGCTCCTGAGACCAACACAGCCACCGCTGAATGGGATCTCGTCAGCAGATCCAATCGTGAGGTTGCCCCTGGCGTGTATCTTTACCACGTGAGTTCATCTCTGGGCGACAAAACCGGCAAATTCATAATTCTTAAGTAGGGTGAGGGAATCATGTATAAACTCCTGATATCAATGTTGATCCTGCTCAATAGCCTCTGGGCCTCATCGTCTATCGGTTCTGTTGCCGGTCAATTCCTGGAAGTCAATCTCCATGTCCGCAATATGGGCATGGGAAATTCCGGGACCTCACTGGTTCGGGGGAGTTCAGCCATGCTCGTCAATCCAGCAGGCTTATCTGACCTCGGTGAGACTGGCATGCTCAATTCTTATGTAAGCTATTTAAACTGGCCCGCAGACATCAGCTTTGGGGCTTTGGGTGTAGCGTATAACCTGGAGACCATCGGTACATTTGGTGTGAGCGCCGTCTATGTGACCTATGGAGATGAAATTCGGACCACACCAGACATGCCGTTTGGTGATGGCACCTTTTCTCTAGGTGGTATGAGCATCGGTTTAAGTTTTTCGCGGCATATTACAGATAAGTTCTCCTTTGGGATGACGATGAAAAATGTAAGCGAATCCTATGATGACGATGGCTATTCACAGCTGGCCTGGGATATCGGTACCTTGTATCGGACTGGCTTTCATAATTTGAATATCGGTATGAGCATCCTGAATTTTTCAAAAGAAGCCCAGTTTAGCGGTCAATATCTCGATTTCAGCAATCCTGTCGAAGTAGCAGTAAATGACAGTAGCTCGTATGATACCTGGCCCCTGCCCATGACATTCAGGACCGGTATTTCCATGGATGGTTGGAAGAATACGTTTTTCACCTCGCATCTGGCTGCAAATATGATACATTCCAATAATAGTCATGAATTATACGGATTAGGAGCTGAACTAGTTTTTATGAATAAATATGCACTCCGCCTGGGTTATCAGATGGGGACAGATATCCAAGGATTGAGCTTGGGTGGCGGCATCGAATTAATCCATGGCATTCGCCTGGATTATGCATTTAATAGTATGGAATATTTCGGACCCAGGCACCGATTTGGCCTGGATATGAATTTTTAGAAAGAGTTTTATTAATAACCAAACTGAAAGGAAGCAAAATGAAGAAAGTTACTCGTATCCTGTTATTTGGACTATTCCTAATAGCCCAAGTGCAGGCAGATTTGTTCCCCAGAATTGATTTCGTGGAGATCGACGATAGCCAGGTAACCAATAATGGTGGAATAGGAAACTTCATTGCTGGAGTGGATGTTGATGAGGACGGTCTTATTGAGATCTACATGGTCAATGACAACTGGAATGACGGCCCCGGTGAACTCGTGCCCCGTATCTACAAATATGAAAAAGCCACAAATGGTGATTGGGACATGGTTTGGAGTGCTATTCCACCAGCCACATTGGTAGATATGCAGAATACCTGGCCCACATTAGTGCTGGCCGACCTTGATGCTGATGGCAAACAGGAATTGGTCTGGGGCATTGTTAACAACACCGGAACTTTCTCAAATCCTCCCCGTATCGTTGTGTATGAACATGCTGGTGGCGATAATTTTGGCGTAGAAAACGCTGGAGCCTATGATCCGAATTCAACTTGGAGCATTGCCAGCGCTGACGGCGAAAATATTCGACCCATCGATATGGAAGTACTCGATTTTGATGGCGATGGTGTGGATGAGATTATCTTCGCTGACCGTGCTGGGAATAACAGCGGCTATTATTTTGGAATTTGTTCCGTTGACGATATCCCTGATAATGGTGATGGTTCAGAAACCTGGACACTTGAGAGCGAAGGTCATGACTTTGGTCTTACTTCGAGTGTGGAAAATAAATGGGATGTTGCAGTTGTCGGCTCTAACGCCTATTTCTTCTCAGAAACAGAGATCACCAAGATCAGTTGGACAGGATCAGCCTATGAATATGCTGGTCTTTCACCTTTAGCTGGCGGATCCTGCGTCCAGTCTGCAATGGGCGTTGATGTTGATGAAGACGGTACAACCGAAATCGTAGGTGCCATTTATGATTGGGGTGATGATTCCATGAAAGGTGTTTATGTCATGGAAGAAATGGGTGATACGCTCATGGCCACGCAGGTTGCCAACTTGGCAGAGTACTGGCCAAGCGGATCCAGAGGTCCCTGGGGTGGTGCCATGGGCGATATCGATAACGATGGCTATATTGACTTTGTATATGGTAGCCGCGCATCAACACCTAACAGCATCATTATCCGCTGTTCCTATTTAGGTGGTGAGATTACAGCCCCCGAAAACTGGGAAACAACGATCATTGACTCAGTCTATGCGGTTGAAGACATGGCCAGCGGTGGTATCTGGAGTCTAATCAATATTGCCAATATGGATGAGGATGATGGTCTTGAAGTGCTTTACACCTCAAGTTCATCCGTCCCATATTCACTGGCATTCCCCACCACAAATGTTTCAGCACCTGTGATAATTTTGGATTCTCCCAATCATAGTGTGTCCATCAAAGAGTTGGATGTACAGATTGCCAAGGACTACAAGCTCATGCAGAATTATCCTAATCCCTTTAACCCAAGCACAACTATTACCTTTAACCTCCCGAATAATGAGCGGGTAAACATGTCCGTTTACGACATGACAGGTAAAGAAGTTGCTACTTTGGTGAATCGCTCAATGAGTGCAGGATCCTATGATCTTACATGGGGTGGTTTGGACAACAATGGTGTGCAGGTGGCATCTGGTATGTACATTTATACCTTGAAAACCACTTCCTTCACTGAATCAAAGAGAATGGTTCTGCTGAAGTAAAACAACACACTTGTGATTTAATAATGAGAGGCTGTCTTCGGACAGCCTCTTTTATTTTTAAAAATGTAGGGTCGATTTGGGCTTCAAGAGCCTGTTGATTACGTGAATTATGGTGCCTGGTTGGGAATTCAAAGAATGATATTTTCCCATCAGGGCTACTATGAATTGGAATGGAACAATCTGAGGTTGGTGTCACCTGAGGCATCGGAGAAAACTTGGATCTGGTTAACGGTCTCATAGTTGTTAAAAAGTGCTCCCATGCTGGTTATGGTTGGCTAAATAGGGTGAATCAATTTTCTTTAAATATGCAATTCTGACCTTTCTTACTGTATTTGCAGAAAATGGCTCGTTTGAGTCATTATTTGTTTCAAACTAATGAGCAGATATATTTGTGCTATATTGAAGCAGGCGAAATTCAGGTCCAAGCCATAAAGCAGGCTTGAATAATTATCCTGAATTATGCCGTCTATGGCCATTATTTGCAGGCTTAATTTAGGGTTGGAATTATGGTTAATTTCAGCATATTCGTGTTTGAGTCAATGAGCCTGAAAAAGGAAAAAAAATGAAGCGCTACTCTCGAAATATGCTGCTCCTGACTAGCCTGATTGTTGGATCGGTACTGGCTGCGGAGCTGAATCAAATTCTTGAATTGAAAGACGCAGCAAGATTCTGGATTTCATATCATGGATATCCGGAATATTACACCTCAGCTAAATCGGTCTACCGCATTGATAATCAATCAATTAAATCCATGTCCACATACAATTCGGATGTACAAATTAGTCTCTCACCAAACGGTGAGTATCGTTTGTTTTCACTTCTCCAGGGTCTGGATGAGGTCAAGGAGGGTCAACGTTATTCGGACTATTATGTCCATGACGAACATGATCAGCTCCTTTACACCGTAAATCGTGGAACTGCTGCTGATTTAAAGCCCTATGTTGCTGCAATATCTGATCATGGAGTGCTGGCCTTGGCTGACCCGGTGAAAGCCATTGTAACTTTTTATAAGGCAGGTAAACTCATCGCTGAGGGCCAGCTGTACGAGGATGATGGTGATATGAGCCTGGAGCGAAACATTCTCATGCAATGGGTGGGGGAGCAATGTTATATCCTTCTGGAGCGTCCAGGCTTCAATGGCGGTCTAGCTGGAAACTCGTTATTCATCAGAATTAATGCAGACGGCCGAGAACAGCTCACACAGCCACTGCCGTTTTCATATCTCCAAAAGTTTGTCTTCCAGAACAATCGATTCTTTATTAGTGGTTATAATTACAGCGCCAAAAACCAACAAATGCAACCCATCATTGTGGAAGTTAGCTCAAATGGGTTGGTCCTCTGGAACAATGAAAACTTTGGCCACGAGTTAGTTATGTCGGAGAATGGGGCGTTTTTAGCTGCGCTGAGTAGTCATGAACAAATCCAGCTCTTTGATCTGAAGCAAAAACGAGTTGAACAAATAAATTTTGACCATGAAAATAAAGTTTGCCTGGGACTGACCGTGAACAATCAAGGTCAACTTGCATTAATCAGGGTTGCAGTTGATTTTTTCGCCAAACGAAATACTCATTTTGCTCAGGTATATTTTCCGCGAGCAAACAAAGTGACAGATATTCAAATTGATCCGCGTTTCTCAAAGTTATTCCAGATCCACACTGATGGGGATCGCTTTTATGTGGGTAGCAATTACGAATGGCTTGAAATTGCGCAATGATCCCTAAACACTTTCTCATTTTAATCATGCCATTCTCCCTGTTTGCACAGATCAACAATTTTTCCTGGCCCATGGCACCTATGAATACCCAACATCGCATTTCAGCCACATTTGACGAGTGTCGCGAGGATCGGGATCATTTCCACAACGGAACCGACATGCCTCTTGCTCACGGTGAAAACGTTTTAAACATCCAGGCTGGTTTAGTCTTGGAAATTGGCTCAGACTGGATTCGGGTTGAAGATTTTGCTTATGTGCATGTCATCCCCCTTGCAACGCTTCATGTAGGTAATAGTGTCGCCCAGGGTGGGGTTGTGGGACAAACCGATAGCTATGCCCATGTTCATCTCAATTATGGCGGAGGCGCCAGTGGTCATCCTGCAGGAAATCCATTGCTTCCAGGTAAGATCACTCCTTTTGTTGATTCCTACCATCCCAGATCACCCATTATCCAATTTGTCTCGGATGGTAGCTTTGTGGCCTTTCCCTCAAATAATTTAAGTGGTCGTGTCGATATCATCGCGCAGGCCGCTGACACGACAGATCTGTTATCCAGTATTGACATGAATAATGGAATCTACACCATTGGCTGGGCACTGTACACTGCAGATACCACTGAAGTTCTTCAGGGACCCTTTTTCGAATTTGAAGCAAATGTTCAATATTCTAATGCGAATATCAATTGGGTCTATGCACCGGGTTCAAGCACCAGCATTTACAAATACATTATTACCAACCATTTTAACTATAACGGCTTTCTCGATTGTGATCTTTACCCACCAGGACCTTATATCGTTTCAGTGATGAGTTCGGATACACAAGACAATTGGGATACAACCTTTGTGCCCATTCAAATCAGCGATATTGATATACTGCCACCAGGGCAGCCGGTGATAACATATTTGGGACCGGATGATAATGGTGATCTACATCTTGAATGGACAGCTCCCAACGACCCTGACCTTGCTGGGTATATTCTGGAATTTTCATCGACCAGTGGGAGTTGGACGCCATACCCGGGAACTGATTTAATTACGGCGGACATGACCAGTGTCACTGTGACTGGATTCCCAGTGAATGCATACCGTCAATTCAGACTGGTAGCGATTGACGATGCTCCCATTCCAAATCGGAGCCAACAATCGGATACTTATGGAGTGAGGCTGAACAGCACCGCAGGAAATGTCCTCATCGTTGATGGTTTTGATCGCACCAATGGCTCGTGGACTTCAAAAAGCCACAATTTTGCTACCTATTACGCTGAGGCCATCGTGAATAGCGGCTCCCCGGTCTCCATAAGCACCGCAAGCAATGAGTGGGTGACCCAATCCCAAAATCTAAGCACATATGATGTTGTGATCTGGTTTGTAGGGGATGATAGCCGGACGGAGGAAACTTTCAGCACAGCTGAGCAAAATATTATTTCCAACTATCTTACAGCGGGTGGTTACTTTTTCGCCTCAGGTGCGGAAATTGGATATGATCTCAGCGCTGGATCAGCCGCGGATCGAGCTTTTCTTAACCAGACATTGCATCTTGATTATGCCGGAGACGATGGGAATAGCCCCGCCGTAAATGGTTTAGCTCCATATTTCTCAGGAATAAATTTCAGTTATGGCACCACACCCTACGAAGAAGACTGGCCCGATTATTTTACCCCAAATTCAGGGGGCGAGATAGCCCTTCAATATGGTAATTCCAGAAATGCAGCGATCAGTTATCGTAATGAATCGTCAGGAACGATCGTCATGGGTCTCGCTTTTGAAACCATTGATACGGAGCTGGCACGCTCAAATCTCATGGGCAGAGTTCTTCAATATTTTAATGGGACTGTAAACATCGATGATATCCAAAACCCTGCAACACTCTCAATATCACGGATATATCCCAATCCATTTAATGGATCAACCCGCATCGATTATCAGTTGGATGAATCAGGAACTGCCACGCTTTATGTCTTTGATATTCTAGGTCACCAAGTCATCACTGTGGCGTTGGGGAATCAGAATGCTGGTACCTATTCCTGGAATTGGAATGGATCAGATCAATTTGGATCAGCGCTGCCAAGTGGTGCCTATTTTGCTCGCATTGGACAGGAACTCAGGCAGAGTTCAACCCAAAAGATGCTTTTATTGAAATGATACCAACAAATATAATAAATTATGTTTTTGCCACTTTGTCTATGCTGGGGGTCATCAGGGCTGATATTATGCGCATCATTCCCTACACTCAATGGACCTTCGATACGCCCATGGAGCAAATCATCTTCCGCGAAAATAACGCTGGCTTTCCCATTTACCTCACCATCGGAAGAGATCTGATAACTCATTATGATAGTTTGGGGATTAAGACTCGCGAAATTTCAAGAACAGCGGGTGATCTTTTTCAAATTAATTCAAATCACAGTGCTTACATGCTTCTTCAAGAGCATGAATCCATGCAGATCGAAAATGCAGAACGCTTGTATTCATTTCAGGTGTTTGCTGCCAGTGGACGACCCCAGTACACTGTGACTCACGGCGTCGATATTGCAGGTGGTCCCCTCCATTACTCGCTGACCAATGACATGAGCATCTTGTTAACTGAAACTAACAATGCCTGGGTTCTTGAAATGAAAAATGAGGATACATTGTTGTTTATTGAATCTGGACTTTCTGAGAATCAACCTGAATGTAGTCCTCTTATCCTGGCCGCTCAGTTGAAGGCAAGAAATGAAATGGTCACAGCTTCATCCTGTAATATTCAAGCAGGCGATTTACCTTTATTGCTTGAACTCCAAATGTGGAATAGCAATAATCGACTTGGAGATCTTGTGACGCTGTCCGGTAAACTGAAGGGTCTTCAGTCACTTCCCGGCACAGATTATTATTTTCTGGAGATTGATGACGGTTATGAATCTACTTTGACTCTGTTTAATCGCGACAAAATCATGGGGCATTATCCCTGGAAATTCTGGGAAATTAGACCCCTGGGTCGAGAGGCCGCTTTTGTGATTTCAGAAAACGATTTGAATGTTGTCAATCTGGGTGATGGTACACTGATTAGTAGCTATCATCCTATTGATCTGAGCACCATAAGTGATGCAACTTACTTGCCTGACTGGGATCTCTTTCTTTATTTACGTTATGAACCCTATTTTACTGAAGATGGTGAACAAGCATACCGCAATTTTGAGCTCGAAGGAGTGACAAAAACCGGTAGGATCGCGCATCGTAGCTCATTTGGAACCTGGACACATACACTCCCAAAAATTTCCAGGATTAGCAAAGATTTATTTGCAATTCATATACACAATGCTGTTCTTGTTTACCGTCTTGAATTAGAACGGAATTAGTTTCATCAAGTTAGCAAAATAATACAAATGAGGAGTATACATTGAATCTTAGATTAAGTCTTTCCATGCTGTTTATTATGGCGTTTATTGCCTGTAGTACACAACAGGAAGTTATCATAGCTGAAAAACCATTTGGACTCTCAAATGTGGAACAATTGACCTTTGAAGGTGACAATGGTGAAGCGTATTGGGGACCAAAAGGGGAGGAGATAATTTTCCAGAGCAAGCGTGATGGCAATGCTTGCGATAAAATCTATGTTATGAATGCAGATGGATCCAATCAGCATCGAGTGAGTCCAGATGTTGGCGCACACACCTGCTCATATTTCAGCATCGACAAGGAGAGAATAATATTTGCCTCAACCTTCGGTGTGGTTGATAGCTGCCCACCCAGACCAAAACCTCAGGGTAATAAATACCTCTGGCCACTCTTTCCATACGATATTTATTCAGCTAATCCAGATGGTTCTGACCTTGTCCGAATCAGAGAAAACACAGGTTATGATGCGGAACCTACCGTCTCATATCTTACGGGACAGGTCATTTTTACGTCTGAAATTGATGATGATCTTGAGTTATTCACCATGAATATCGATGGTTCTGATGTCAAGAGATTAACCAACCATCTTGGCTATGATGGAGGTCCCTACTTTAGTCCAGATGCACAGAAGATTGTCTGGCGTGCCTGGTATCCTGAAACTGCTGAGGATACACTCCGCTGGCAGGAAAATATGGCTCTGAATCAAGTTGAAGCCGTTCCATTAGACATTTACAGTATGGATGCCGATGGCCAGAACATGAAGCGCTTGACTGACAATGGTGCCACCAATTGGGCACCTTCGTGGCACCCCAATGGCAAGCAAATCGTTTTTTCATCAAACATGGATGATTGGAATGTAGCGGCAAATGCCTATGGACACAATTTTGAGCTATATATGATCAATGTTGATGGTTCAGGGCTGGTCAGATTGACACACAACACATATTTTGACAGTTTTCCCATGTTTAGCCCCGACGGCAAATCGATGGCATTTGCTTCAAATCGCGATGCTGACAATCCACGAGCAACTCACATTTTCAAAGCAGAATGGAACGACTAGGTCAATTATCTACCACATTTCAATACACTCAAAGCGGTGATTCGAATCACCGCCTTGGGTGTAAGCAAACCTGGGGCAGTGTAACTTGTGAATAAACTCCTTCTGGCATATCTGCCCTACGGTGTCATCGATTTATTTTTAACCCTGGCCATAATCTCTGAAATTGTCAATCAGCGCTATGACCTACTCTGGTCAAATCTCCCTATTTTTATTTGGGGCATCATTTCACTCAATCAAAAAATAAAAGCCGAAGCAAATGATTCTGGCGATTGAACTGATCACACTGCTTATAACCGTTGTATTGATAATTCATGCTGTCAGACAGTATAATCTGCAGTTCGTTGCTCTTTTTTGGACAGCTGGAATGGTCATGGGAATCATTCGTGAAATCGCTTTTTCGGGAATAATTAGCTTATACCAATATGGGGCTTTTCACCTTGTCTTCTTTAGTGTACCCTTGATATTTTGGGTATTCTGGACAAACCTTGCTTATGTCGCCTGGCAGTGGAGTAATAATTTCCTGGACTCTGAATATCTCACAGCAAAAGCCTGGGATTATAATCTTCCACTCATTTTCATGACAATGGTGTTTCTGGCGTTCTTTTTGGAAGCTTTTTTCTCCCAGTATCACCTGATTAGCTGGCAAATTGACTCGATTCATATGTTTTGGGGACAGACACCTATACTGGCTCCTTTTGCGTACGGCTATACTACCCTTGTCTTTCTGAGCAGTCTAAAAATATTATCAAAGGAAGTTTCTCAACCCTGGCAGATTCTAACCTTCAAGTTGCTTGCAGCCCAGCCCCTGGTAATCCTGGCTAATCTGGGCTTGCTACTCATAACTAATCTTGGGTTTATTCTTGTTTTTTCATGATTGACAGGGGATTGAGGTCAGGTTACATTAGCCCGCTTTTTTGATATGCCCGGGTGGCGGAATTGGTAGACGCGCTAGGTTCAGGATCTAGTATAT
>JABMOT010000170.1 GCA_013202385.1 Fidelibacterota bacterium | reverse complement strand
TGCTACAGGAGTATCCTGGAGGTGGTGCTCCCAGCTATCAACCCAAGATGATGCTGAAGGTGTTGATCAATGCCTACACCCAGAAGTTGTACTCCTCGCGTCAGATAGCCAAAGCCCTGATCGAATAGATACCGTTTCGCTGGATATCAGGTGGTAATTGTCGGTACTTTCGAACCATCAATAGCTATCGATCCACGCGATTGAAGGGGATCCATTGGGGGTGTCTTTGCATCTGAAAGACTGCTTTGGGTCTCTCAGATCTGAAATTAACGCACTATTCCCATCTTAAGCGGTAATCTGTGTATATCCGTGCAAATCCGTGGCTACAAACAAAAGAGGCCGCCTCATGATCTGAGACAGCCTCCTCTTTTTTTTAATACGTAAGTAGCCTAGCCGGGAAGTTTCTCCGGTGTCATAAGCAACTCTTCCATTAATTTGAGCTCTTTAATCCCTGAGATGATAATATTGGGATCAGTTTTGAAATATTGTTTATCAAGCTTTCCTTCATATTCAATATGCTTGAGAATGAACTTAATCGTGTTTAATCTGGCCAGTTTTTTGTTATCTGAGCGCACAATTGTCCAGGGGGCAACGGTACGGTTGGTCTCCGATAACATTTGAAATTTCTTAACAGAATATTGATTCCATAAATTTTGCGCCTCCATATCAACGGGGGATATTTTGTATTGCCGCAAAGGATCTGTTTCACGGGCCTTAAAACGAGCAAGCTGTTCTTCTTTTGAAACTGAGAAATAGAATTTGAACAACTTAATACCATCTTTGACCAACATCTGTTCGAAAAGCGGGACATCTTTAATAAAGCGTTTGTTCTGCTCGTCGGTGCAAAAACCCATAATGGGTTCTACCATGGCTCGATTGTACCAGCTGCGATCAAAAAGTGCTATTTCTCCGCCAGTCGGAAGATGCTGGATGTAGCGTTGAAAATACCATTGGTTCTTTTCTCGATCGCTTGGTTTCTCAAGTGCGACCACGCGAGCCCCACGCGGATTGAGATGCTCAGTGATTCGCTTAATGGTGCCGCCCTTCCCAGCGGCATCACGTCCTTCAAATATCATCAGAACTTTCAGCCCATGTTTCTTAACATGATTCTGAAGTTTTAGTAATTCAATCTGAAGGCGTTTTAACTTTAATTCGTATTTCAGGGTACTTTTCTTTACATAAACTGCGACCCGCTCCTCGGACTTTTCGGAGGACTGATTCTTTGTAGCTGTACCCTCGAGTAAGGTGCCCTCAACTTGAACTTTGGATCGCTCTGTTTCAGATGCCAGAGTCCCAGAGCTAGCCGTTGTCACTTTTGGGTGTTTGGAGGGATCAGGTTTTTTAGCCATTGCAAAGCCCCTTGTAGTTATCCGATAAAGCGTCCATGTTCCTTACGCTGTTTTTCCATCAATTTTACTTCTCGTTTCCCCGTTATCACGATGTCCTTGTTCAATTTAAAATCTAATGTTCTGCTTCTGCCGCGATAGGGAATTGCATTAAGAATCAGCTTCATCGTTTCCAATCTGGCTGCATGTTTGTGATCTGATCTAATAATGTACCAGGGTGCTACCATGGAGTTTGTTTTTTTCAAGAGCTTAAATTTTTTGGCTGTGAATTCATCCCACAATTCCTGTGCTTGCAAATCCACTTCACTTAGTTTCCATTGCCTCAGTGGATCGTGCATACGTCTTTCAAAGCGCCGATTTTGTTCTTCCTTTGAAACGGAAAAATAGAGTTTCAGTAATATTGTGCCAGTGTCCCTGATAAAATTTTCCTCGTAGGAGTTCACCGTGTTGAGAAATTCTCGATATTCCTTGTGGGTACAAAAACCCATAACGGGTTCTACCAAAGCCCGGTTGTACCAGCTTCGGTCAAAGAGAACAATCTCACCCACCGTTGGAAATCTTTCAATATACCGCTTCATATGAAGTTCAGACTGTTGTCGATGGGATGGTTTGCCAGGGACTTCGATGCGATAACGCTTCTCATTCATATAGCGGGTTACACGTCGGATCGTGCCGCCCTTCCCGGATGCATCGCGACCATCAAAAATGATAATCATTTTTTTCCCGACGCGCTCAATGTGTTGCTGTAATTTTATTAATTCTGCTTGATAAGGTTTTAGCTCTTCACTTTGCTGATGTTTGGCCAGAGCTGCTTCTACAATGCGTTCTTTTTGCTTTTTTTTGAGGACATCCCTAATTTCATCCATCCCAGCTTTGCCTAAGGATGGATCAATATTTTTCTCAGCCTTGCTAAGGACTTCTCTTATGGTGTCATGCGGTTTTGGATCAGATGCTGACAAGTATTCATCTGGCTTAATGTTTTCATCTGAAATCATCAAAGCACTCCCCTGATACTAGGTGTTTTGTAAAGCTTATTCCTGCCATCCTGGCCAATCCGTTTTTTTACTAAATTTTTATTCGAAGTCAATTGTGATCCAATAAGAATAATTAAATGAGTCTCGGAAATTATTTGAATGTAGCAAATATTCTGCATGATACCGAACCTTCCTAAGGAAAATTTTTGGAGGGGAGGTCCGGATGGAATCCCCAGGAATCTAATTAAACTCGTCGAATAATACCTTGTAGGTCACATAGGATATATTCTTGGGATCCACGCCAGCAGGTAACTTAACCTCAACTCTAAATAATGATGTTTCACCAGGCGAAAGAGAGCTTTCGCTTATAACACCAGAATAAAATGAATAGGGTTCACCACCAATAAATGATGAATCCTGTGCAACAATGCTGGTTCGCTTATCATGAAGTCTAAATCTGACTCTCACAAAATCAGCCCGGCGTAATCCACTATTAGTCACCTGGCCAATGAATACGCGGCTCTCTGCGTGGCGCTGATCTTCAAACTCTCCTTTGAGCACAACATCTGCGTGGAGTCGATCATAGGGTTTGAGCTCTTTAATATTTTCCTGGACAATAGAAAGCGTCCCAATATTTGTTTGGACAATAATTTTATCCAAATCTTCAGATACAATTTTTCCTTGAACCACAGTGCCGTTTTTCAGGGTAATCTCGCTGATATTCTCAGGAAAATTTACCAGGCGCTTAATTTCCTTTCGGATACGCGGTGCACTCAAGTCATCAAATTCTCTCAACTGTAGCCGCATGCGATCCATTTCGGTCTGAATTTGATTAATTTCTTCACGGAGTTCCCGAACTGCAGCCTCTGAATCTTTCACCTTTACCTTAGGATCAAAAAATTCGCGTTTGTTCGAACCCTCACTGGTTCCGTCAGTTTCCTTCTGGCTAAAACCAATCAGGGGCATCAGGAAAATGAGCGATGTGACAATAAATTTTAATTTTGAGAGTGAATTATTCATTATTCACGCTCCCATTCTGCCTGAGTAGTACGGGCAACATGCTGGAGTTTCTGTTGAAGTTCGGGGCTGTCGAGGGTGTCAACCAACTCACGAATATCTGCGTAAAAGATAAAATTGTCTGGATTGTTCAGGATATCAATGAGCTGATTCGCAATGATGGGATCCTTATATGAAGCCAGCGATTTGATAGCTCTCTGGCGAAAACGGCTGGGCATCTGATCATCGCGTGCGACCTTTACCATGGCCATCTTCAATTCAGGATCATCAAAATTGCCCAATGATCGAGTGATGACGTCTAGCATGGAGTAGTAGGTTGCCTGCTCATCATGAAGGGCATCGATCAAACTGGCTAATAAGCGCTCATCCTTCAACTCATCCATGACCGAAATGGCGTATGTCTTTACTTCATTTTGGGTCGCAGGATTATTGAGCATTTGGGCTAATAAACGGGCTACAGCAGGATCGTTTTTGGTCGCTAAGATTTCTACAGCCAGGTTCCGGACACCGATATCAATTTTTTTATTGGAGGCAATGGACATGAGGATTGGCACAACACGTGCATCATCCATTTTTCCCAGGGTCAGCGTCAGATTTTGGAGAAAAGAGGCATAATCAGCCTCAGCATCTGCATATAATTTTAAAATCATCGCAACAGATCTGGCATCGACCTGATCTTCAATGATGGCAAACATCTCATCACGCACTGCTACATACCCCGCGCGACTGGTTGCCATAGCCTGAAGAATGGTTTTTGTATTTTCCGGGTCTTTGGTCTTACTCAGCGCCTGCAATCCCGTTGTGAAAAGCGTATAATCCAGATCACTACCATCTTTAAGCGAATTGCGTATCGATTGTAATCCTATGGGGTCGTTGGATTCAATCACTTTCCTCAATGCCTCTTGCCTGACCTCGATTGGAAGCGTTGTATCTCGATAATACGCAATCAGGTTATTTAACGCTTTTTTCTCGCCGTCTCGATAATCATTGTAGCTATCCTTGACCTTGTCCTGAGTTATTTCCCCAGATGAGCTGCAAGAGACAACCAAACCAACAAAAATTCCCGTGAACAGGAACAGCAATACTTGTTTGGATATATGCTTCATGTAAAGTCCATCAATTTCTATTCAATAATTTGCGAAAAATGTCAAATCAGTTTATCGATAATTCAGGTTGAAGTCAAGGTAATTCCCTTTGTTCCAATTGCTTAACATCCCATTGTTTAAGTGATA
>JABMOT010000002.1 GCA_013202385.1 Fidelibacterota bacterium | reverse complement strand
TAATTTGGCGCGTTCGTCTAGTGGTCTAGGACGCTGGCCTCTCACGCCGGTAACAGGGGTTCGACTCCCCTACGCGCTACACTGTTATATGACAAGAGTCATTTTTTGGAAGAATGCACCAGTAGCTCAATTGGATAGAGCGTTTGGCTACGGACCAGAAGGTTCCGGGTTCGACTCCTGGCTGGTGTACAAGAGGCTGTCTCAGAACATGGGGCGGCCTCTTTTGTTTGTAGCCACGGATTTGCACGGATATACACAGACTACAGCGAAAGATAGGATTCGGGCGTTATTTTCAGATCTGAGAGACCAAGAACAGTCTTTCAGATGCAAAAATGTCTATTATTTTTTAACTTTATCATGATTCTTAGCCATAGTTTCATGAAATTATGAGCAATAGCAACCAAACTGAACTCTAACGTCACCTTCTCAAGACCTCTGAGTAGGAACCGTCTGAACTGACGGATTCGCCTTAATCTGACAGAACTCCGCCTCAGGCTCTGAGACAGCCTCTTTTATTTTAATTACCTACATACTTTCAGTGAATATCACTGCAGCGAAAACTCCATCCGCACTGTCAAACCAACGGTTGTGGGCAAAAAATTCAGAGTGCCCTGAAGCTGATCCTCAGTAATTATTCGGATCAGTTTAAAACCCAATGAATCGCCAGCAAAGGGATCACAGCCTTTAGGTAGGCCAATTCCATCGTCACTTATGGTGATTCGAATAGTATTACCTGTGAGCTTCTCTCCATTGATACTGATTTCCCCCAGCCCTAGATTCGGAAACGCATATTTGAGTGCATTGGTAAGCATTTCGTTGACTACCAGTCCAACTGGAACCGCCTTTTCGAGGTTTATCTGAAGCGGTTCACAGTGGAGGTTTATTTTGATCCGCCCCGACCCAGTACTATAACTGGCGATCAAATCTGCAGTCAGCTCGGATAGATAGTCTGACAAATCGATGGCATTGAGACTCTTTGACTGGTAGAGTTTTTTATGGACCAGAGCCATTGACTTGATTCTATCCTGGGTCACTTGAAAAGCCTTACCCAGCTCTGGATCCTTGGTCTGGTACGCCTGCAGGTTTAACAAGGATGTGATTGATTGCATGTTGTTCTTGGTACGATGATACAATTCTTTAATCAAAACTTCTTTTTCATCGAGAGCTCGCCGTAATTCAGTTTCACTCATTTTAAGGAGTATTACCTTTTGATCAAGCTCTGTATTCGTGGCAATTATTTGATTTCGTTGGTTACTAATTCTTAATAATGAATTTACTCGGGCCTTCAATACAGGGATGTTTGGCGGCTTATTCAGGAAGTCATCACAGCCAGCATCAAGCCCAGCGAGAAGTGTGTCATCATCTACAAAGCCGGTCAGGATAACGATTGGAGTGAGCATGGTATCAGGCATTATTCGCAGTTCTGCGCAAACCTCGATACCCGATTTTCCCGGCATATCAACATCTAGAATGATAAGATCAGGAAGGTATTTAAGAGCAGTTTTATAGGCTGCCACGCCATCATCTGCGGTGATAACTTCATGACCCAGATCTTCCAGGAAGTCTTCCAAGGCTTCGACAATATCAGGATCATCATCTACAACTAAAATTCGAGCCATTTTCCCCCTTCCCAATCATAAGGCATCCGCAATCACGAATCTTTTGAGTCACAAGCGTGCAGAGCGGAAAAGAAAGCCGCATGAATATCTTCTATAGTGAATGGTTTTGTAAGCACGCCATCCACCACCCCAGCCAAATCAATATCTTCATCCAGGGATATTGGCCACCCGGAAAGTAATATTATAGGAGTGGAAGTATTGAAGGATTTTACTTGGTGAGCAAATTCTCGCCCATCAATATCCGGCATCTCATAGTCAGTTAGGATGATCTCATAATCGTCGCTCTCACGAAGCGATTTGAGTGCTTCAGCGGCAGTTGAGAAACAAGTACCTTGTGTCCTTCCTCGTCCAGGATATCCTTCAACGTTTCCAAGAGATATTCTTCATCATCCAGGGCAAGAATCTTATAGGTAGCAGATAATGTATCGATCCGGGTCTGGATCTGCCTTTTCCTGAAATCATCAAGGGCTTCGAAGTTAAGTAAAAATTGGGTACCCCTTCCCACGGTTGATTCGACTTCGATATTGGCTCCATGTCGGCGAATTGTTCCATATACTTCACTCAGGCCCAAACCTGTTCCGTTGCTGCCTTTTGTCGAGAAAAATGGGTCAAATATGCGATCCACAATGTCAGCTGTCATCCCGGTTCCAGTATCCTTCACTGTGACTAAAATGCGATTCTTTATGCGCTTCGCCACCAACTTCAAAACCCCACCATCAGGCATGGCATCTACAGCATTGATAATAAGATTTGTGAAAGCATTGATAAGTTCAGACTTGTTACCTTGCAGAAATAAATCTGGCTCAAACTCTGTCACCAGCTTTATGATAATGCCCTTCTCTTCAGGAATACTGGCCCACTTGTGTTGGGTAATAAAGAGGACGTTATCCATTAAATTGTGGAAATCCACCGGCTCCATGGATCTAGAATTTTCACCTTTTGCATATTCCAGCATACGTCTAACCGTCTCAGAACCGGTATGCACTGCACTTTCGATGCTATCAAGATGGTTAATGAGTTCTAAACTCTGAGCAGTCTTTCGCATCAGGTGAACACGACCCAATACACCAGCAATGACGTTATTAAAATCGTGTGCTGCTCCACTACTGAGTTTACCAATGGCAGCGAGCTTTTTCATATTGGAACTCCGTTGCTCGTTCTCGCGAACATCGGTAACATTTCGGTTGGTGATTATTACAGCGGATAAGCTCTTGTCATCTTGGAGAACCGGTTGAATGCGCTCTTCAAAGAATTCTCCATAACGCTTGTCAAAGTAATGTATGCTTTCTACTCCACCTGAGGCGATGGCGGATTCCAGCGGGCAATCCTGACAGGGTTCATCTCGATCGTGAAAAAGACTGAAGCAAGGAGCACCAATTATGGTTTTCCCTTTACCCATGACTGCCTGTGCTGCCTTATTTGCCTCAATAACGTTGAATTGATTTGATGTAACGACAATCACATCGGTCAGTAAGTCAGTAATTCCAGATATTTTTAGATTGTCAGCCATTACAGAGCGTTTTCCGCCAAAAGTCAATATATCTTATCCACTTGTCTAATTTCCCCGAAGTTGCTTTCACCCTTAATCATGCAAAATCCGCCAACTAAAAGCTGGAGGATCTGAATGTTAAATAATTGTGATTACTTCCGGCACAAAATTATTGTGTTTGGAAGCTGTAAGTTAGACAAGTTTGTTGATTATCTTATTGATTTCTGCGATTCGAGCCTCGGCTTTCATGGTCTCAAAATTTTCTTTTGCAGAGACGTAACTTGCCAGGGCTTGTTTAGTATCACCCAAGCTTTGATAGAAGTCCCCCATGGCTGTGTAGGTTTCACCGATTCCCAATAGATTGTCGGAATCCTTTGATATTCTCAAACTATTGTTGAAAAAGGAAATCGCCAGTTTTTCGGTATTCCGCTGTCCTGAAATACTGCCGAATACTTTATAGGCATCTGCCATACCAAGTCTATCGCCATATTCCGAAAAAGCTTGAAAAGCAGTTGTCAACAACGCTGTGCCTTCTTTTAGATCACCATCCCTGGTCAGCACTTCCGATTTTTCCAGAAACGATAATGAGCGTAAATAATAATCGCCACAGGCCTCTGCGTATTCAATGGCCTTGTCAAAATATTTCAACGACAGCCTGCTATTATGGAGAGCCTTGTGAGTTATACCCAGATTGTGGTTAAGCTTCGCCAGAAGATCAGGGTCATCTGTGGCAATCAAAGCGGAAGTCAGCTGCAGATGCATCAATGATTCCTGGTAATTACCCAGGGTATGCGAAAGATTTGCCAGGCTCATACTGGTTTGGATGAGGAGGGGCTTATCCTGAGACGACTGGGCGTAACTGTGTGCTTGCTTAAAACAAGATAGCGACGCTTGCGTGTTGCCCTTCTCTGCATGGATTATACCTTCAGAATTTAAGGCACTGGCGAAATGACGGTCATCGTTACTTGCCGAGTGGATATCCTGAGCTTTTTTGTAATAAATCAGGGCGGTATCTAAATCTGATTGATGAAGCGATGTGTTACCAAGCATCTGATTGATATCCCCCAGCAGTTGTTGAGAGATCGTGGTTGAATAGTCTTTGATGATTCGCTTCAAGACTTCCCTGCTTTTATCTAGTTGACCATAACGCATGGACAGATCAGCCAGATCCTTGAGGAATCGAATGAGTTCATCCGCATTTAAATAATCAGTGGCCATGTTGACGATCGTATCAAAATCAATCTCGCGAAAGACAAGTTCTCGATCAACATCTGAAGTGGATTCCTCTTCGACCCACAAATTCTTAAGAAATTTTTCCCTGGATTTACGATGATCGGCGATCAGTGTTTCAAATTCAGCGCCACACCTTTCTGATGCCAGCCCTAAAGTGGCTTTCAGAAAGGGTTTGAGTTTGTTATGATTCATCGATCAAGTACTTTATTTCATCAATATCAGGTTTGATTAATGCTTACACTTAATCTGTTGGCGGTGGTGGGTTGACCCAGGCGTAGCGGGTAAAGTGATCGATATTAACGGAAACGGTTCCATTGACAGAATCGATAACGGGATCAGGCACGAGCACCCACAGATTGGTGTCTTCATTAAACCAATAGACCTCCAGCTCATCAGGATTACCATCAAAATTCAAGGCTTCCCATGAAAGTGTGACTGTTACATTGGCTTCAAATTGCTGGCTGGGTAAAAAGTCTACTGAGGCACCACAGGGTGCATCCAAATTGTGAATTGCCTGAATCGCTTTTTTCCATGCATCAGAGTATTTACGGATTGCGGCATCATAATTATACCATTCAAGAGAATAGAAATTACTCCGAGTAGCGGCCTGCATTTCTCCGTCATCAATGCCATCATATGCCTGCTCAATTTTGTTTGCATCTGCACCGGGCACCTGCTCTGCATATATAGTTGCGGATAAAGCCAAATCTCGTGAGGTGGCCACAGTTAGTTCGGCAATATGTTGAATCTGATCAAAATAACTCGCATCTAGATAGTTATGTTCAATCCACCATACGAGTGTGTTCATTTGTCGAGATACATTCCAGTCTAATTTACTAAAGGCACTTGGCGATGCGTAATAGGAGTACAATTGAAAAAACACTTCAGCCTGTTCAAGCTGATCCAGCGCTGTGGTGACGGTCTCTGCCGCCCACCAGTTAGCACCCATATCAATGATAAGTTCATTCATACTGGATTTTATTTCAGCGATATAGGCAGTACCATTTTCGAAAACTGCATTTTCATCAGCCTCAGCGCACACAGCCTGTACAGCAATATAGCGATTTTGTGAAAGCGCTCCCGGTGGAATATAGACCGAATTTCCAAAAGTCTTCCAACCCCCGATAGTGGTCCCCCAATAGGTGTTGGCCAGTTTCACTTCTGCACCGGCGATGGAAACATCCCCTCGCCACCTTGCTACTGAGTTGGATTCATCTTGATCCGAGACTGCGCGCAGTGCCTGAATCACTTCTGGATTCCATTCTACAAAATTTAATTGATCTGCAGATATTCCTGTAGTCATTAACTGGGCTTCGGACTCGTTTTGGGTGGGAGTCAAATTTTCACAGCTCAGTATGCCAAGTCCGATCAGTATATTCAAGACTAGGAATAACGGGTTATTATTTGTCTTCATAAAGCACCTCTTTTCAATTAAATATTTCTGTAATATTGTTCTCATGCTGCAGTATTAGTCAAACCCCGTGCCATCTGTAAATGTGCAATAAATATTCGCGTCACATTGATACTTAACAGAATACTGGTGCTGTGAATAATGTCAAAAAGTAAGAGATATTTTTACTCGATTTTATTATTTATTATTGAATACTACGGTTTATTAGGGACAAGTAGCAAAAATAACAGCATGAAACATATCTCCTACATAGATGAAGCTACCTAACACTTAGAACAAAAACCAATTAAACTTAATTCATAACCGGACTATATAGACCAACATGGACTATATAGTCCGGTCTTTATCGTCCATATCAACTCAATTTTGCAGATAATACCCACGCACTATTGAAACTCTTATTCCCTGACAAAGTATAATTTTTAGTCTCAGATTTTATTAGTTTTGCCAGTTGACTAAGGGCAGACGTTGACATGACGGTATCAAAAGGTTCAATTGATTGGTTGTTTCGTGATTGGTAGTGTAGTGTTAAACAAAAATCCAGTTGATCATCTACGGAGCTCATGACCCTGCAATTTGCGGGAGCTTTATCAGCCTTGTTGTCAAAGAGGTAAGCGTACAGAAATAAACCGATAACCTTGGCATCCAGACAAATTGCATTTTCAATTGTGCATAAATCCCAACTCAATTCGATATCACGAAACCCAGGGAGTAACAAAATTTGACTCATTAAATCCTTAAGCTCCTCATTTGAGCAAATGTCAACTTTGTTTAAAACTGATTCTTTGGCGTCGAAAAGTTCCAGTGAAAATGATTTAAGTTTTAGAACTGCTCGTTCCAATTTTTCTAAGCGCTCAATGGCTTTATTGAAATTTCCAGATTGAAGTTGCTGTTTTACCAGGGAGACATGCATGGCCAAAGGAGTCATATGATTGTTTAATTGATGCCCCAGCATTCTTCGAGAGGAACGCATATGAAAATCGCTAATCCACTCCATTAAGTTAATTTGTTGCGACATGTCCATTATTTATATCGATTTCACTATTTCAATAATTATGAACGAGCATTCCAAGGATAATCTAGATCAGAAACTCCGATTCTTTTTAATCGATATTTCATGGTCGCCCGAGAAAAGCCCAACAGTTTGGCTGCTTTGGATTTGTTACCGCCGGATTTCTCCATGGCCTTTATAATAAATGCGCGTTCTATGGCTTCGAATGAGATACCTTCTGGTGGAATATTTATTGAATTCAAATCCGCCTTAGAACCCTCTGCATGGGGATTGGCTGCTAGGTTTGTCTCTAGCAGGCCAACACTCTCAATGGATAAAGTATCACCCGTTTCAAATAATGTGGCTCTTTCAATAACATTTCTGAGTTCCCGTACATTGCCTACCCATGGATGTTGAAGCAAAGCATCCTTCACTTCATCGCTTAGCCCATTAATGGGTTTCTTAAATTCCCTCGAAAATATGCTTAGATAATGGTTGGCTATCATAAGGATATCCAGGCTCCTCTCCCTAAGAGGCGGTAACCCTATGGCTGCAACATGTAGACGATAGAACAAATCGGCTCTGAAATGTCCTGCTTTTACAGCCTTATTTAGATCTTTTGAAGTCGCACTAATGATTCGAGTGTCAATATGAATTTCCGTAGTCCCGCCGACGCGTCGAAACGATTGGTCTTCAAGGACTTTTAAAAGTTTTGACTGTAGTTCAGGACTCATATCACCAACTTCATCTAAAAAGAAGGATCCACCGCTAGCAATTTCCAGTAAGCCCTTTTTCCGGGTATTCGCTCCGGTAAATGCGCCAATTTCATGACCAAATAATTCCGTCTCCAGCAGAGTGGGTTGAAATGCGGAACAATTTATCTCGATAAAGGGTGAATTTCTTCGTGGACTGGCATAGTGAATAGAACGTGCAACCATCCCCTTTCCGGTCCCGGTTTCACCTTCAATCAAAACGGATGTTTTATCGGAAGCAGCAACACGAGCAATAAATTTAAAAGTATCCCGCATAGCCTCGCTGGAGCCAATCATATCACTTGTCCGTCTTTTGTCTACCGACTCGTAATAAGTGAGTTGCTCATTGCGTTTATTGTCCTCTAATGCTTTTTCGATTATCGCATAAACATCTGCAAGACTGAATGGTTTGCTGACAAAATCTCTAGCACCAAGTTTTATGGCCCGGACAGCAGTGTGATAGTCTGCGTGTCCGGTCATCATGATAATGCCCGTTCTAATGGTTTTTTCCTTTAGTTTAGCTAAAAAGCTCAAACCATCGATCCCGGGAAGTCGAACATCGAGCAGTGCAATATCCGGTTGTTCATTAATCAAAACCTGTTCAGCTTCTTCTGCTGAAGGGAAGGTATTTACTTCATGACCCTTGCCCTCCAAAAAATCCACCAGCATTTCGCGAATAGTCTGATCGTCATCAATTACATATATATAGGCCATAAGACGTCAACTTTCCCCTACTGAAATGAGTGTTGGCAGAGTATTCTTGTTCATATACCTGTGACCCCTATTAGTAGAATCTAATACCTTATCAATTATAGGTTGAACTCCAATTCTCATCAGGAACTGAATGTATGTGTTTATTATCGTCTCACTTAGCGATTATTTAAAGTAAAAGTAATATAAACCTTTCCCTTAGTACGTCTCCTGGGGTAATGGCCAGATAATAAAGCTTAAAGTCTTTTTAGGAAATACTATTCCAGAATTTATATATTCAAATAGATTTGGTTAATTGCCTTTACTCTCAATTTCAATTAAATCGACTTTTACGGGCTGGTCACAAATTGTGGCAACCTTGATAGGCTGCACTTAAAGCACTGGCAATCTATAGGATGGCTTTCGTAATTGCATATTTTGGATATTCCAGAATCATTCCGAACAATGAAAGCGAGACATGCGTTCTAGAATACCCTACCGCCTTTGAATGCGATTTCTGTCAATATGTTGGGATTGGTGCTATGATATGAGATAGCATGGTTTCCTTGATTCAGAGCACAATAAACCTATCTTTATCTCTTCGACCTAATTAGCTGAAAAAGGAGCATAAATGGAGTGGCGAGCGAGTCATATATTAGTCAAAAACAAAAGCTTAGCTGAAGAGCTCTTTAAACGGATTCAAAAGGGTGCTCGATTTGAACAGCTGGCAAAAGAATACTCAACTTGCCCAAGCAAATCGAAAGGTGGTGATCTGGGCTGGTTTGGGACAGGACAAATGGTCCGCCCATTTGAAGAAGCTGTGAAAAAAATGCCTCGCAACCGTCCATCCAAACCGATTTCTACACAATTTGGTTATCATCTCATCAAAAAGACAGGTGAGCGGTGACCGGTCAATTCGAAGGGTATCGGCAAAAAACAAGAGCCATCATCTTTTTGATGTCTGTTGCCATAAGACGCATTTATGGTCATGATCGGACACTTATAATTGACCACTCCTTTGCAGATGGCTACTACTGTGTTTTGAAAGAACAAAGACAGATCTCAAGTGCGGAGCTATTGAGCATATCAGCAGAAATGAATTCACTCAAAGAATTATATCCTCGTATTCAGATTCGCCCTGCGACTTCAGAAGATTGGAAACATCTTTTAACACCCAGAATTCACACGCTTCGACCTCCTGTCCTCATGTTGGGACAGCAGCTTTCGGCTTCATATGAATTTACTAATTTGGATTTAACGGATAGTCCTGACTTTGTGCTTGAGCCGTATGATAGAGGATTCCTCCTTCGAATCGGTGAAATCGGCCATCCCGTTCGAAATTTTGTTGATTCACCAAAGCTATTTCAGATGATGAAGGAACACGAAAAATGGGGGCGAATATTAAAGGTATCATCAATATATGACTTGAATAGACAAATCAAGGAGACAGGGTTTAAACAGTTAATCTGGGTTGCTGAGGGGCTCCATGAAAAACGGATTGCAGCTTTGGCTGATAGCATCAGCTCACGGAAAGGCGTGAGAGTAATATTTGTCGCGGGACCATCATCCTCAGGGAAAACAACATTTACAAAGCGATTGGCCATCCATCTTGCGGTGAACGGTATTCGATCCCGATATCTGTCGATGGATAACTATTATCTGGATCGAGAAAATATCCGACCTCAAAGTGATGGCACCTTAGATTTTGAAAATGTTGACTGTGTTGACATGGAGGCGCTAAAAGGGGGGATAATTAGATTAATTAATGGCCAACCCGTTTTTAAGCGAAGCTACGATTTTGTTGCAGGTAAACAAAAAATATTAAAAGACACAATGTGGCTAAAAGAGGATGAGGTATTAATATTTGAAGGCATTCATGGTTTGAACCCCCTTATCCATGATGGAATGCCAAAAGATAGCTACTGTAGTGTGTATATAAGTGCATTAACACAGCTTAACATTGATAATACCCACCCTGTTTCAACATCTGATGCACGTCTTATTCGGCGAATAGTACGTGATTTCAACTATCGAGGCTACAGTGCTGACGATACAATTAACCGTTGGAACTCAATTAGACACGGTGAATTGAACAATATATTTCCGTTCCAAGAACAAGCAGATATGATGTTTAATTCAGCATTGATTTATGAATTGGCAGTTTTAAAACGATACGCACTTCCCTTACTTAAAAGTGCAGCAAAGAGCTCAATCAGAGACCGATTGATTACATTGCTTTCACTATTTCACTCAATTCCCGATCGACATGTGCCTGGAACATCTATACTTCGAGAATTTATCGGAAAGAGTTATTTTACCTACTAGGCCACAATGAAAGTTCTATTAGTTCTTGCCGGTATTCCCCCAGATACTGATCTACTGAAAACTGAAATGTCACAGGCAGATATCGTCATTGCCGTTGATGGCGGATCTCAGGTGTTTCTGGAAAACAAACTCAAGCCTGATTTACTTATTGGTGATCTTGATTCACACACTGGACTATTCGATGATTCAGTTACAATCATATGTGCAGATAATCAAAATTTTACTGATCTTGAAAAAGCGCTAGAATATCTATTCATAAATTACTCCCCTAGATCACTGGTTTTGCTGGGGGCAACGGGTGGACGAACGGATCACCTGCTTAACAACCTGCATATTTGTGCATCAGTTGATCTTGAGATAGATATCATTATCAGATCAACAATTAAAGTAAATGAGAAGTATCTGACTGAAACGATTACGCGAATTGCAGGAGAAGGGATTACTGACCTACCAGTCAGGAAGGGAGCAACTGTAAGTGTCCTTCCAGTCACTCATTTTAAAAAACTGGATGTGACTGGTCTGGAATGGGATATCTGTGGGGTAGATTCCAGTTCGAAATTAGTGAGCCAAAGTAATATTGTCAAATCAAACCCCCTGCAGATAAAATTACTGTCTGGATGTGTGTATATCGTTGTGTATCAATAATATAAGGCTATGACTTGTGGATATGCATTTACTTGATTACAGCCTTATGGCACTCTACTTTCTGTTTGTATTGCTGATTGGATTTCGCAAAATACATGCTGACAATGATACCGACTACCTGGTCATGGGACGCAGGTTATCCCTCCCCGCATTTGTGATGACGTTGGTCTCAACCTGGTATGGTGGAATCCTTGGAGTTAGCGAATACAGTACCAGCTACGGAATATCCAACTGGGTTATTTTTGGAATGCCTTACTATGTATTTGGAATCACCTTCGCCTTGTTGGTTGCCAAACGTGCACGTAAACTTGAGGTCACTTCTCTTCCCGAAATTTTGGTCATGGATTATGGTAAAAATGCCGGTCGGCTAGCCTCAATTTGGGTTTTACTGTTAGCGAGTCCTGCTCCTTACATGCTTACCTTGGGTTTGATTCTTAATTATTTTTTTGGTTTGAACCTGATTGTGGCTGTTATTGCAGGGACCCTATTTTCACTTATATACATTTATCGAGGTGGATTTACCTCAGTTGTTAATACGGACAAGCTTCAATTTATCTTTATGTTTCTTGGATTCTTCCTCATCCTAATTGTTTTATCAATCAGTTATATGGATCCTGTTTCGCTGTGGAATTCACTACCGCCTTCTCACAAGTCTCTCACGGGTGGACAAAGTATTGGCTATATAATTGTCTGGTTTTTTATCGGTTCATGGACCCTGGTCGATCCAGGTTTTCATCAACGCGTTTATGCAACGTCATCACCTGGGGTTGCAAAACGCGGAATTTTGTGGGCCGTCGCATTCTGGTTCATTTTCGACCTCATGACAACACTGACCGGCTTGTATGCTTTTTCTTATCTGCCAGCTGGAACACTCCCCTCGCAGGCTTTTCTGGTCCTTGGTGACTTAATATTACCCCTCGGACTTAGGGGACTCTTTTTCATCGGGATTCTGGCAACAGTTATGTCCACGCTGGACAGCAATGCACTGATCTCTGGAATAACTCTTGGTAAGGATATTCTTGGAAGTATTGATTGGTTTAGAAAATATTCAACCCAATTTCTTATCAAATCAGCAATGATCATTATCCTCATTTTTGGTGTTGCTATGGCTATTTGGATTCCCTCAGTGATAGATCTCTGGTATTCTTTTGGAACGATAGCTATACCTGCGCTGCTCTTGCCAACGCTTTATAGCATTTTGAGGTATCCGCTGGCCAGACAGACTGTCTTGCTCAATCTCAGCGTCCCCCCGCTTATCTCTATGCTGTGGTTCGTTTTTGGAAAAATCGATGATTCAAGTTACTTTTTGGGGCTAGAACCCTTCTATCCAGGACTAATTTGTAGTCTAGTTTTAATTATCGCTATTAATCCTATAATTGTAAGAAAGCTGCCATGAACACAATACTAAAAGATAAAACTGTTTTGATCACCGGTGCCAGCGCTGGCATTGGCGCTGCCTGTGCTCAGGTATTTGCTCAATCTGGAGCAAAATTGATTCTCACTGCCCGCCGTGAGGCGAAGTTAAAAGAAGTGGCCAATTCGCTTAAAAATGAGTTTTCTGTGGATGTTCTGGAATTGGCTCTGGATGTCCGTGACAATGAAGCTGTTGAAAATCTAATTAAGAATTTACCTGAAGGCTTTCAGGATATTGATATTCTGATTAACAATGCAGGACTGGTTATCGGAGTAGAAAAAGCACATCTCACACCTCAGGACGATGTGAACGTCATGTTGGATACCAATATTAAGGGCGTGCTTAATCTAATCAGAGCCGTTGTGCCTCAGATGGTCACAAGAAATCATGGTCACGTCATCAATATCTCATCCATTGCCGGTCATGAGGCATATCCCGGTGGGAGTATCTATTGTGCCAGCAAACACGCTGTAGATGCGCTAACAAAAAGTTTGAGAATGGATTTGGTTAACACAGCATTACGTATAACTGCCATATCCCCGGGTCTGGTCGATACAGAGTTTAGTATCGTCCGCTTTAAAGGTGATTTGAATAAGGCCAAAGCAGTTTATCAAGGTCTGGAAGCTCTGGTAGCCATGGATATAGCTGAGGCAGTATTATTTGCCGCTTCTCGTCCTGCACATGTTCAAATAGCTGATATGATCATCTTCCCTACCCAACAGGCAGCCGCTACCATAGTCCACAGGAATTGATCAAAGGATATAGATCACATACAGAATTCGTTGTGTCCAGGCTCAATTTATGTTTATCATGGACTTCTTAAATTGGGTATTATTATATTATAAACCTCTGAAGGGGGCCAAAATGAAAATAGTTTATGTAAAAATTATTATCCTGCTGAGTATCAGCACACTCTTGATGATCAGTTGTGAAGATATCATTGATTCCAATATAGTCTCACCCGAAGACTCTGCAGCAGCTGCGCTTCTGGCCAATGATGCCAACGCGTCACTTCTGGTCCTGATTGGGGATGTGCTGGTGGCAAATCCTGATTCAGCTCAAGATATTATTAATCTTATTAATTTTTCAGGTGTCAATGACCTCTACGCGCAATCCTATGACCTCGACTATCGTAATAAAGATGTCAAATTTGGGCTGGCATTTACAAGTGCCATGATTCTCTCCCAAAATACCAATCTCAATGAAATCTTAGGATCAGACTTGCGGGTTTACCAACCTATTACTGAAGTTGACGATTCAACCCCTACGTCGGGATTTGGGTTTGGTCTTCCCCTCTCCATAAATAGAGTAAATGGTATGATTGCCCAATATTTTGAAATTCCCATTGCCCTGTCCAGACTAGAATTCGAGAATTTAGTGGCTTTCAATGATTTTCAGAATGAAGCAAGAAACTTTCTAATACCCATGATAGATGCTGGTCTCAGCGCTCTGGACTCATTGAGTAATTATCCTGATTTTACCTTTGATCTTAGCGACAATGTACAGATAGATATTATAGATATTACTGCATTGGAAGCCTCATTATATGCTTTACAAGGAATTTTCAATACGATTGCAGTCTACAATTTCGAATTAGTGACTACTGATTCCGCAGGGATTGTTGATGGATTATCGTCGGGCTCCAATTTTGCAACCCTGGGGACCGATGGTGCTCTCGTTATAGGTGCAGCTTTGGAATCGGCATTTAACTCAATCGACCGAGTGAAATCTGTTTTGGATATTTTACAACCTTTATCATCTACCCACGATAATTTCCTCAGCGATTTTAGCCAGGTTATGATTCCTGAAACTCGCAATGATCTAGATGCGCTTCTGGTTCTCCTGGAGCAGTCTGCGTCCATTCAATATGGCCATGTAACTGAAGACGGAGCTGGGAGTGTAGATGGAACCTTTCAGATAGATATTTCACAATACTATTCAAATCCAGTCACCGATTTAAAGTCCTTGCTACCTGCATATACAATTGGCACTACCACAGCTTACAACTACAATTTCGTCTCCCTAACAGAAGCTGTCAATGTGGAGCAGACGGAAGTCCTTGTTGCAAACCTCAACAACACGCCGGTGCGGATTAATATCGCATATAGTGAGAGTAATAATGATACGGTTGCCAGAGTTACATTGGGACCATTTACTTATAACTTGTTGACTGCGAATCAAAATATATTGCCCGTAGCCGTCTGGGAGCTTTGGGATGTATTTGTTGGTCTAATAGATGAGTATTCAGATGAATTATATAATTTCCCGGAACTCTCCTTTCAATGGGAAGGTGTGATCACATCGGGTCAGAGTTTCGTTATTGACGGTACCGTGGCAATCGATTACCAGGAACGAATTAGCTCCTATATTGCACCGGAATTACTCTGGGGTGCAAGCACGCCGGATGCATGGCTACTTGAATGGCAGAATCCTACCGTCAATGGTATGTTTCCTAACTTCGCTGCAACTGATCTTTCAAACCTGCTTGGGATCACCTGGGAATAAGATAATTATCCATTACAAAAAGAAGAGGCTGTCCCAAAAGGGTAGCCTCTTTTTTTTGTAATCTGGGGTGTATTCAACGCAATAATACTTGCATATATAGTTGTTAATATAATAGTTGTATATGAATAAGCCAACCCTGTCCAAAGTTAAGTTC
>JABMOT010000169.1 GCA_013202385.1 Fidelibacterota bacterium | reverse complement strand
TTTACCTGGAATACAAAGACAACGCTGCCTTTGATCATAGCGCCCTCGAGACAAAGCTTATCCTGGCAAGAGATTTTGATCGATTAAATATCGCCCTTAATCCCGTTTTTGAATTTGAGTTTGATGATGATGAGACCGAGGTCAACTTTGAATATACTGCCGGTATAAGCTATCGGTTACATCCCCTACTTTCCCTGGGACTTGAGACCAAAGGCAACACTGATAATTTTTATTGGGGACCAACACTCTCCCATGGCAAAAATGATCTCTGGTTTGCGCTAGGCTACCTATTTCCAGGCTCCAAGGACAACAGTGCTGATCGCATGCTACGCTTTATTATTGGGGTTGGGCTTTAGCTCCAATAGCTTTTCATCAATTCTGAGACCCATTGGGGTTGCTTTATCTCAGTCGGGCAAAATTCTCGAAACACTGGTTTGATATCCATGATGGGTGTTCCATTTACAGCATCCAGTCCCTGAACCGTAAGCACCCGTTCTTTAACGCTGACGATTTTTGCTATGGTGATGCCAATAGGATTGGGATGATAGGAAGATCTTTGGGCCAGGAGTCCACTTTTTGGCCAGTCAGGATTACGCCTTGGATGGCGCGTGTCTGATACTTTTTTATCTGGGTCCTGACGATGAAAGACAAACATGATTTCCACATGAGAAAAGGTATCCAGACCAATTAACAGATCGGGTGACAAGGATTCACTTAAGGTGATTTTAGAAATCACAGCGCCCCAAAAGTCATCGTCCAGATGCTCTCGATTATTTGAGACCGCGGCAATAACTTGAAGTTCAATGCGTTCCATATTATCTGACCAACACTAATTTTTGAATTTCACTCTGTGTATCTGTCTCAAGCCTGCAAAAATACACTCCCGCCGCTACGCTTCGCCCATTTGCACTTACACTGTTCCAGGAAAGCTCATAGTAACCTGATCCCTGGTGGTCATTTAGAAGTTCAACCACTTTTCTGCCACTGATATCCACAATCGTCATTTTAACCCTTGACTGTTCAGCAAGACTATAAGGGATGGTGGTGGTGGGATTGAACGGATTTGGATAATTCTGGCCTAACTTGAATTGTATAGGTAGTGATGGGTCGTCGCCGTCAAGTCCAACCACATAACTTGTCGATTTTAAGATCCAGCCGTCTGTATCCATGACCAGATCCGTGACAATTTCCCCAGGTGGAATCTGAATTGTAAACGTCATAAATGACCTATCAATTCTCAGGACGGTATCAATCACTGAGGCATTGGTTGTTATGCGAAAGTCTACGGGAAGATCAAAGATGTTGTCAGTTTGGCTCGTCTGCAACGTTAATTCCTCGCCGTGCTGGACACGATATGCTGTATATTGTGGGTACCCTGATCCATATATCCATTGTTGAAAGAAAGTGGCCAGATCGAGACCACTGATTTCTTCACAAACCGCTTGAAACTGTTCCGTGGTAGCCGTTCCATATTTAAGCTCCGGATCTGCAGAATAAGATCTCAGAATCTCAAAAAAGGTCTCGTCGCCAACCATGTGTCTCAACATATGCAAAACCCAGGCAGGTTTGTTATAAGACAGGTTGGTCCCAAAAATGGATTGAGTCTCCGGATCTTCCACATAGATAGTGCCGCCACCATAATATATCAGCTCAGCCATTTTGCTACGATAGCCGTTGGCTCCATAGCGTTCTTCCCACCAGAGGGCTTCTGCATAGCGGGCAAACCCTTCATTGAGCCAGATATGATGGTAACTGAAGCAGGTAATCATATCCCCGTACCACATATGGGCCAGCTCATGACAAACCCTACGTTCTTCGGGATCTCCCATAGAGGTCAGGGTCTGGTGCTCCATTCCCCAGTTTTCGCCCCACTCGGCATGGCCATATTTTTCATCCATAAAGGGATAGGGTCCAAATTCATCTGCATAAAGGGTTATCATTGCTGGAAGCAGACCGTAGTTTTCAGTCATATATGCGGGATTAGGATTGTCAGGGTGACTATAGGTATAGAATTGGATCGGCAGGGTATCATTATTGGCATCAACATAGATATCACCCCACTCATAAAACTCATAAATGGAAAGAGAGACCAGATAAGTTGCGATAGGATGGCCAACATGCCAGTGCCAGGTTATGGTTCCATCGCCATTATCCAGGTCTGAAACCAGACGACCATTTGATGCAACAATCATGTGGTCTGCAATGGTCACGACGATATCTACAGAATCGGCTTTGTCTCTGGGGCAGTCCACAGATGGCCACCAGTCGCGGGCATTATAAGGCTGTGAACTTGTCCAGATAGCTCGTTGGCTAAACTCATAATCCCAATTAAAGCCGTAGTTGTCCTGATTTCCGGCTGGACCAGCATCCGAAAATATTTCCACTGACATAAACTGATTCAGCGTCGGGTCTTCGAGCAAGGGAATGGATAGGATATCATTGGTGTGGGTGAATGCTACGGTATCACCATCAAGAAGCACTGTGTTGACGGTAATATTTCCAACCCCTAGATTGCCGGTGGAATAATCCAATTCAATGCTTGTCAGGGAGCTGTCGATGACAACAAAGTTTGCAACAAACTCTGTTAGCATGGAATTCGTGGCAAGATCCAGATCCAAGTTCAATCCATAATAGCGAATATCGATTTTCTGTTGTTCAAGAGTAGGTTGCATATCACGTAAGAACCCAGCTTCATGGGCATGACCACAGGGTTTTTCCTCTTCAACCCAGGCGCTCAGGGAAACACTCGATGCTAACAAAATGGCAATCAACATGAATCTATATTTCAACACTATTTTTCCCCCTTCAGGTAAGCCTGGCGGAGGGCTTCAGGAAATTTTTCGATGGCATATCTGAGCATGGTTCTGGGCATTGAGCGGTAATGAACCAAAAGAAATGCTTCCTCAGTGGGCCGACTACGATTCCCAACCTCGCGCAACATCCAGCCAACAGCCTTGTGAATCAGATCTTCCTGATCGTGGAGCATGATCTCTGAGAGATCCAGGATATCCTGAAACTCAAACTGGCGGATAAAATGATAACTCGCAATAATCGATACCCTGCGCTCCCACAAATCCTCAGAACGTGCCAGTATTCGCAAATGACTTCGATCCTTGTCAAAGAGATAATGACCAACAATCTGCATGGCAGAGCTGTCAACCAGGTCCCAATTATTGATATATTGAACATGGGCGAGATAGTCTGTATAAATCTGTTCTTTTGCAGGGGCTTCACCTCTCGCGTAGAGGTTCACCAGGAGCAAGAGGGCAGTAAGACGGGCTTCATGATATTCTGAGCGTAAGAGATCCAGGGCATCTGTTCTAGAAACTGTCTTGAACCGCCTGGCCAACTCTCTCAGTGCGGGAACCCTTATCCCGAGAAAGATATCTCCCTCGCCATACTCGCCAGGTCCTGTTTTGAAAAAACGTTGTGAATGGACAGCGCGCTCTGGATCGCCCATATTTTTTAATTCGTTGAGGATTTGTTCAGACAGTTTGGACATATAGACCTTTTTATGTTAGGGTCTAAACTAATAAATATTATACGGTTCTGGAAAAAATTATGACGATGTGATAATACTATTAGAAGTACAAACTAGAGCACGGGCCAACCCTGTCTATGAGCATGTTTTAGTAAACCGGGAGTTGGATTTACAATGAATGGATACCCTACGCCCCCCAACATGGGGATATCAGATTCTGAATTTCCGTAGGCATAGGATTTGGACAGGTCAATTCCATTATTTTCAGCCAATTCTTTGGCCAGAATCAGCTTGGTTTCTTTCACACAAATCGGTCCCAGCGGCCTGCCGGTGAGCAGTCCTTGCTCATCAACTTCCAGATGGCTGCACAGTAAATGGTCTATGCCTAGGTCCTCTACGACGGGCTTGAGATAGTATTCTATCGAACCCGTAAGCAGAACTGTATGATGACCCTGTTCCTGATGCCAGCGCAGCTTTGCCAACACTTCAGATGATAAATTAGGTCTGAGATATTCCGTATAAAAATCGAGGGCGTTATCTTCAAAAAGTTTTAAATCACGACCCTTATAAAAGCTCACCATGGCTGCAGCCATCACTTTTTCATCCACCAGGCCCATTTTTCTCAAAAACAGGACAATGGTCATTTTCAGCATAAAGCCCCAGCTGAGATAACCCTGCTCTCTGAGGACTTTGAAGCCAATTCCAGCACTGTCAATGGATAGCAAGGTCTCATCAAAATCAAAAAAAGCGGCGATCGGTTGAGCTGGAGTCATGTGATTTTCTTTCTTTTCATTGGTGTGAATCTGTATGGAATCAATTTCTTCTACCAGAAACGGGGATCATGGGCGGCATAGGAACCTCCAGACTGGCGGCTACGGTTCTGAGCAATTCAAACCCCTTAAGCGTGATCTTTCCATCCAGGACGACAGTGGTAGCGGCTGCTTGTAACAACCGTTTTCTCAAGGAAGGTGTCAGAGCGTACAGTTTGTCCAGAGCAGTATTCACCTGCTTAAGGAAAACCATGTTTCTAGGAATAAGTTTCAGACTGTAGGCCGCGATGGCCTTTTTTCCAGCATCGAAGGCTTGTTGGGCCATACTATCATTATGCTCGGTGTAGGCTATGAGAGAAAGAATCAATTCATATTCTGCCCGCACATCCCCAACCAGATTCAATATTTTCTGAGGACGTTTTGAAATATTATGAAATCTATCCAGACGTGCAATTACAAAACGGCTCACCACAAATTCATCATGATCCATTTTGAAATCGGCATTAAATAGCGTCATGATCCATATTTTGAATTCCAGATATTGAGGTTTGGTCATTTCCTTCAGGGCAGGGATACATGTCTCAATCAGAGGAATCCGCTGCCGGGGATCAAGGATCTTTACTGCGGGCAATATTTCTAAGGTCTTCTGGTACATACCGTTGTCAAGAATGGGCTTGAGTTGTTTCAAGTGTGATTGTTCTGCTGATTTGTTACTGGCAAGCAACAAAGCCAGAATAGTTGCCTCGCTGGAGACACTTGACATGGTTAGGGGGAGTAATGTATCCGGGAGTCGGTGTCCAAATTCTGGATCGAAGATCTGCTTATCAAAAGCAGGGATTGCAGAAGTCAGGATGCTCTCAGTCACCCCCAATCCAATCATGGTCCAGACCAGTTGCTTCTTCTTCTCCTCCTGTCTGCGCATAACAGGCGCTGCATCGATGCGTTCAATATCCATGGGCAGGAATTCAATATTCCAGCCTGGATTGATTCTCATGATGCGCGCTTCCACAGGAGGATGAGAGCTTATAAACGTCTTATTGCCAGGGATTCCCACAAAGGCATGATCGAATTGTTCGTAGCGAGAACCAAGCATACGTGAATGAATATAATTTACGCCCAACTTTTGGAGCATGCCAATCACTGCTTCTGGATTTCTGGTATATTGAACGGCTGCAGCATCGGCATGGTATTCTTGCTGTCTGGTAAGCAAAGATTTTATCCAGCGACCGAGAAAGTATCCAAAACTACCCAGAGTCAAGAAACCAAAGAGAGTCAGGTAAAAATATCCGCTGGACTTTCCGGATCTGTGTCGACCCCCTCTTTCCAGGATTTTACTTGACCATTCCTTTATGATGAACAAGCCCTGTAGCAATCCTGCCATGGTCTGATTCAGGCGCATGTCACCATTTAGAATATGGCAGAATTCATGAGCCACCATGGCTTGCAACTCATATCGATCAAGATGGGTCAAGGCTCCTGTTGTGAGTGTGATGACAGCATCACTACTATCCCAACCGGCAGCGAATGAATTAATAGCTGGCTCCTTGAGGAGAAAGAGCTGGGGAACAGGAGCTCCAGCAGCGATGGCAATTTCTGTGACAATCTGCGTGGCCAATCGCTCTTGTTTATCAGTTGTCCCTCTGGCGATAAGATTTGCACCAAATAGTCGGGCAACGGCATCCCCTCCACCAAAGAGTTGCTCTATCCCGAGATAACCAAACAGGGCAATGAAACCGGTGACAAGGCAAGCCACGATTAAATACTGATCCCACTGTAGAAATTGTGTGAATCCCCCTGGAACGGATCCCGACACATTAACCTTGATAAGGTAATGAATCACGATGACCAGCAAATTCATCATTTGAATTACCAGTATTATCGCAAGACTGAACAGGAGTCCAAAAACGCGAGTTTGCCGGCGAGCACGATCCTGGGCACCAAAAAAATCCATAATAGGGTTGACCTATTTCAGGTTAGGATGAGAAGGAAACTGTGGGGGCTGCCTGGATAGCCTCGTGATCTTCCATTTCCAAAAAGGCTGCATCTTTGGTAAAACCGAAACGGCTGGCAATGATTTGCTGAGGAAAAGAATGCATATAAGTATTAAACAGGAGCACAGAATCGTTAAACGCCTGACGGGCAAAAGAAACCTTATTCTCTGTATGCGTCAATTCGCTGCTGAGCTGCATCATGGTAGCATCTGCCTTAAGATCTGGATAGGCTTCCATAACCATACTAAGTTTTCCCAAAGCACCTGTGAGCCCTGATTCAGCTGATCCGAGCTGTTGCATAGCAGCAGCATTGGTGGGATCCACTCCGGCTCTTTGGAGTCCAGACATGGCTTCATTACGAGCCTGAATGACGGCTTCCAGGGTTTCCTTTTCATGCTTGAGATAGGCTTTTGCAGTTTCAACAAGATTTGGGATAAGATCATATCTGCGTTTGAGCTGAACTTCGATTTGAGCAAAGGCATTCTTCACTCGTGATTGATAAAGGATGAGTTGGTTATATATGTTGATAAAATACCAGACGATAAAGATGCCCAGAACCAGGATTACTATATCAAAAGTGCCCATACTCTTCCCCTTTGTCACTATTTAAATCATGCGTTTTATAGATTGCCTCTGCGAAGCGCTTTAAAAGACGTTATAAGCTATAATTTTCCCATTGCCAGAGAAGTTGTTTTTCCTGGCCCCATCCAGAAGAATCTATTGCACGCTGAAGTTTTTTAAGCCTAAATCAGTCCAGAAAAAAATATTGTTAGTTAGTAAATTTTACAAACAAAGACTTGATTCACTTGTCTAGACATGTTATCCTTTGCTCTAATATTGAAAATTGAGGTTAATGCATGGATATCGTTCAAAAATTCATTCAGAAAGCACAAAATAATCCTGCGCGGCTGGTTTATCCAGAGGCCACTGATCCCCGCATTCTTGAAGCAGTTACAAAAGTCAGAGACCTGGGAATCGCAAAACCAATCCTCGTAGGAAATAGCACCGAAATTTTGAAGGTGGCAGACGAACTAAAATTATCCCTTTTGGGAATCGATATTATCGATAACAAGATGGATGCCCGACTAGAAACCTTTACGCAAATCTATGCCCAAAAGCGTGAAATGCGCGCAGCTATAGCCCGCAAGCTGGTCCAGAAGCCACTTTCCTTTGGCGGGATGATGGTCAGCCAGGGTGATGCGGATGGCATGGTTGCTGGTGTAGCTACGGCAACCAGCATTGTCATTCAGACGGCAACACTAACGGTCGGTTTTCAAGAGGGATTGTCGACTCCCAGTAGTTTTTTTATTATGATTATTCCTGCCTTTCAAGGGGAGCAGGACAAGGTATTTATTTTCGCCGATTCAGCTGTAAACATCCAACCTACGGCGCAGCAACTGGCAGAGATTGCCATCGCCTCTGGCACAAACGCTATAGCACTGCTGGGGATTGAACCTAAAATTGCCTTTCTGTCATTTTCAACCCACGGCTCTGCCGGGCATGCCGATGCAGACAAAGTGACTGAAGCCCTTGAATTGGCCAGGAAGATTAACCCTGACTTTGCCATGGATGGTGAACTTCAGCTCGATGCGGCAATTATTCCAAAAGTGGCGGCCAAAAAAGTCCAGGCCAGCAGCGTTGCAGGTCAAGCTAATGTCCTCATTTTTCCTGATCTCGATGCCGGCAATATTGGTTATAAACTGGTCCAGTACATGGCCAACGCCAAGGCAATTGGACCCATCCTCCAGGGCTTTTCAAAACCGGTAAACGATATGAGCCGAGGCGCCAGTGTTGATGATCTCATCGCGGTTTCAGCAATTACCTCAGTCCAGGCAAAAGGCTGATTCTGTTATGAAAATCCTGGTCTTCAATTGCGGAAGTTCATCCATCAAATTCAAACTTTTCGAAATGCCTGAAGAAGCGGTTCTGGCCGAAGGAGCAATCGAGCGGGTTGGTAGTGAAACGGCCTCAGCCTCCCTCAAAACAGCCCATGGGAAAATCGAAGTCAAGCAATCGATCACAGATTATCCACGCGGCTTTGCCGTAATCAAAGGCTTGCTTCTTGACCCGGAAAATGGCGCACTGGTCAACCTGTCGGAAGTCCGAGCATGTGGCCACCGAGTTGTCCATGGCGGTGATGAATTTAGTGGTTCTATGCGAATTGACGATCTCCTGGAACAAGGGATTGAAGCCGTTTTTGAGCTGGCCCCCCTGCACAACCCGCCAAACCTTACTGGAATTCAACAGGCCAGGCTAATGTTCGGGGCTATCCCCCAGGTAGCCTGTTTTGACACCGCTTTTCATCAGTCAATCCCCGAAGTTGCCTATCGCTATGCCATACCTGAGAATCTCTATACTGACTATAAAATCAGGCGCTATGGCTTCCATGGCATGTCGCATCAATTTGTGGCCCGGAGTGCGGCCAAACTGCTTGGGAAGCATAAATATTCCGTAAATGTGATTACCTGTCACCTCGGCAACGGCTCATCTATAGCCGCCATTAAGGATGGTCATTCCATCGACACTAGTATGGGTCTTACTCCCTTGGAAGGTCTGGTTATGGGAACGCGGAGTGGGGATCTGGATCCTGGAATCATTTTTTATCTCCACCGCAAAGGTCACACTATAGATAGCCTTGACACCCTGCTCAATAAAAAATCAGGTCTTTTGGGAATATCTGGCAGTTCAAACGATGTCCGTGATCTGGAAATAAAGGCAGATGGCGGTGATGAAAAAGCCAGGCTTGCGCTTGATATTTTTGCCTATCGAATCAAAAAGTATATCGGTGGCTACATGGCCATTTTGAATCGGGTAGATGCCATCATTTTTACAGGTGGCATTGGAGAAAATGGGGTTGCCATGCGCTCCCGCATATTAGCCGATATGGATCAACTTGGGATCATCATTGATGAAACCAGGAATGCCGTTCACGTAGGGGTCATCGGTGAAATTCAAGACACAACATCCAGAGTAAAAGTTATGGTCATTCCAACCAACGAAGAGCTGGCCATTGCGCGAGATACCTACAAAATGAGCAGACCAGACCGATGATGATAGCCAATATTATATGTTGCCGTAATAGCATTTAACTAAACAGGAGAAAGCCATGTCCACCTTAGATCGCATTAAAAAAGTTGCCGTCGAGTTATTAAAAATTCAAGCCAGCAGGGTCCAGGAGACCTCCCGCTTTGTGGAGGATTTAGGTGCAGATTCCATGCAGTCCATTGAGCTGGTTGCTTCCTTTGAGGAAGAATTTGATATTGAAATGGATGAAGACGCCGCGCTGGGTGTCAAAACGGTAGGTGATGCCGTCAAATTTATAGATCAGGTTATTGCTGAAGGTTGACTCCGTGAACCCTCAACAGCTCCTCCAGGATCACTTCATTGACAAAAGCAGTTACATTCCGCTTTATATTCAAGTACGTGACATACTTAAAGAACTGATCAACTCTGGCAATCTTAAGCCTGGTGATCAAATCCCCAGCGAGAATGAATTATCGACTGAATTTAATATCAGTCGTATGACCGTGAGGCAAGCCAGTCAGGAGTTGTTAAGGGAAGGCTTTATCAATATCAGGCGCGGAGAGGGTTCATTTGTGAATTCAGTGCCGCATACCCAAATGTTGCTAAAACTGGAAGGTTTTTCCTCGGAAATGGCCAAACTTGGTTATCGCAATCATTCTCGGGTTATGGAAATCCAAAAAATTGAATCCTTTGATTCATTTGAGATGGCATATTCTGGCCTAAGTAAACCCGCCGGCGAGCCAATCATTCGAATCAAACGTGTGCGATATGTAGAAGAAACACCCTTCGCTATCGAGTCATCCTTCTTGTCCTATAAAACTGGTCGCGGTCTTATGGAACCCCGGATGAATGATGATACATCAATTTACAATTATATCGAAAAAGAACTGCACATCCGTTTGTCGAGAGCTGATCATGTGATTCAACCAGGTTTGGCTGAACCTGAAATCGCCAAGCTCCTGGAAGTGGAACCTGGGAGTCCGGTTCTGAAGCTGCGGGGTACCACCTATTCCATGACCAACAAGCCCATTGAATACCTGGAAGGGATTTATCGTGGCGACAAATATGAACTCAAATTAGTAATTACAAAATAGAAAGGGTTTGATGAAAGTGGAACACTATCTGCCTCTCCTACCTGAAGCCATTACGATTCTCAAAAAGAATGGCTGCTGGTCAAGACATTGGTCCAAAGTGATGGTTTCAAAATCCTTTGACCCCACCCGTATCGCCGGGACGATTTTCCGCGGGGACGTTCGCATAGGACGCCTGGACGACCATTTCACCCCAAAAGATGGAATCATACGTTATGCTGGAATTTTTGATGCCAATCTCCACAATGTGGTGATTGGTGATAATTGTCATATCTCCAATGTTAATGGCTGGCTTTCAAATCTGATTATTGAAGACAATGTGCTCATGGAGGATGTGGGTTCTATTGTCTGCCAGGGTGAAACCAGTTTCGGAAATGGTCATGCCATTGAGCTTTTGAATGAGGGTGGTGGTCGAGAGCTCAAGATCACTGAAATGACCAGTGCCCAAACAGCTTACTTGTCCACACTGTACCGCCATGACCCTGATCTGATCGCCTCGTTGGATTCACTGGCTGATGCTTACGCTAATAGTGTCCGTTCAGACAGGGCGACCATTGGTGAAGGGTCTATCATCTTTCATTGCCAGAATATCGTCAATGTAAAAATCGGCAAGGGGACGATTCTGAGGGGGGTCCAGAATTTGAAGGAAGGCTCTATAGCTTCCTCTCCAAATGCTCGGACCTTTGTGGGTGATGGCGTGATTGCTAAGAATTTTATCATCCAGAAAGGTGCACATGTAAGCGATGGGGCACTGATCAGCGGTTCCCTTATTGGTGAATATGCACGTATTGGGAAACAATTTTCTGCGGAGAATTCGGTCATGTTTTGCAATTCAGAGGGTTTCCATTCTGAAGTATGCTCTATTTTTGGGGGTCCCTATACGGTCACTCATCATCGCTCAACCTTACTCATCGCTGGGATGTTTTCTTTTTTTAACGCTGGCAGCGGCACCAATCAATCGAATCATATGTACAAGTTGGGACCCCTTCACCAGGGTATTATCGAGCGGGGAGGAAAAACAGGTTCCTCATCCTATCTGCTTTGGCCATCCAGAGTAGGTGCCTTTTCAGCGATTATGGGAAAACACCACGCCAACTTTGACAGTTCTGACTTCCCTTTCTCCTATGTCAATGAAGAAAATGGACACTCAACACTTGTGCCTGGCATGAATTTCTTCACCGTCGGTACCCTCCGTGATGGACTTAAGTGGCCAACCCGTGATCGGCGCCAGCATAAAGACAAATTGGATCAGCTCAATTTCGAGGTTTTGTCACCTTATACGGGACAAAAAATGATCAAAGGAATAACCATCCTGCTGGATCTTTATGCTGCTGCTGAAAAAGACCAGGAATATGTGAGTCACCAGGGAATCCTGATAAAGCGACTATTGCTAAAGACCTGCAGTCGCTACTATCGATTGGCTACTGAAAAATATTTAGGGGATGTCGTGATGGCTCGTCTCATAAGTGATTCGGCTTCAAATCTGGCAAGTTTCTTATCTCCAGATCCAGGTGCTGCCAGTGGGGATAGTTTTTGGATAGATGTCTCTGGCTTACTATGTGCTCAGCCTCGCCTCACCGATTTGCTGGAAAGGGTCAAAGCAGGCCAGGTTACCGATCTTCAATTCTTGCAAACCGAACTCAAGAAACTACATGGCAGCTACGCTAAAGATGAGTGGTCGTGGATTCTGACAACCCTGCCTCATGTCTTTGGTTTTACAGCCTCTGCCTTGACTGTGGATGACCTTCGAATAGTCTTAGAAAAATGGAGAGTGTCTTCATCCAAACTCCTGAACATGGTAGAGATGGACGCTGTAAAAGAATTCGAAGGGAATGTCCGCACCGGCTTTGGCATCGATGGTCATCAGGAAGATGATTTTATCAATGTCCGCGGCAATTTTGAATCAAATTCCTTTAAAAAACAATTAGATGTGATGAGACTGAAGATTGAGAGTAATCATCAGCACGCGTCAAATATTTTAAACAAACTATAATTGGAGCAATTATGAGACTTATTATTCAACCAGATTACGATCGATTAAGCAAATGGACAGCCCATTATATTGCTAAAAGCATTAACTCTTTTGGAGCTACAAAAGAAAAGCCTTATGTTTTAGGTCTTCCTACAGGTTCTTCTCCGGTTGGCACTTATAAAGAGCTGGTATCGTTAGTAAAAGAGGATCGTGTTAGCTTCGAAAATGTCATCACATTTAACATGGATGAATATGTCAATATCAGGGAAGGTCATCCTGAAAGCTATCATTCGTTCATGCGCCAAAATCTCTTCAATCATATTGGCATTCCTGAAGAGAATATCAACATTCTAAATGGCAATGCAGAGGATCTGGTTGCCGAATGCGGAGCTTTTGAGGAAAAGATCAAAGCCGTAGGCGGCATTCGTCTTTTTCTGGGAGGCATCGGTCCGGACGGTCATATTGCCTTCAACGAGCCTGGTTCCTCATTACACTCGCGCACGCGTGTAAAAACATTGACTTATGATACTAGAATTGCCAATTCCCGGTTTTTTGGGAATGATATTGAGGCTGTTCCCAAGCTGGCTTTGACTGTTGGTGTGGGAACCGTAACTGACTCCATGGAAGTGGTTCTGATTGTGAATGGTCACTCTAAGGCAAGGGCATTGTATAAAATGATCGAGGAAGG
>JABMOT010000168.1 GCA_013202385.1 Fidelibacterota bacterium | reverse complement strand
TTATCAATTCCCAAATCTCGAAAGAGTTGAGTAAATACATTTCCAATTACCTGGGCTTTAGCCATTTGCCTGAATCTTTCCCGCATCAATAATTTGCAGGGTATCACCCTCAAGTTTCAGGCCATGGTGTCGTAGGTCAGCCAGATCTGTGGCCGTGATGAAAATCTGGTGTCCTCCCTGCAAGCTTTCCACGATCATCATGCTGCGTTTCACATCCAGTTCTGCAAAAAGATCATCCAGGAGAAAAACCGGGGGTTCCTCCAGAAAGTTTTCCAAAAAGCGGCCTTCAGCAAATTTGATGGCCACCAGGACCAGCTTGTGCTCTCCCTGAGACCCAAATTTTCGCAAATCTTTTGTGTTGAGGAAAAAAGTAAACATATCCCGATGGGGTCCTCGGCTGCTTAAACCCTTGCGCA
The DNA here is from genome assembly GCA_013202385.1 of Fidelibacterota bacterium. GTDB lineage: Bacteria > Fidelibacterota > UBA8477 > UBA8477 > JABMPR01 > JABMPR01. The sequence continues at coordinate 2,063 of JABMOT010000168.1, read as the reverse complement.
TGTCCTCTGCCAGGGAATCCTGAAAGGCAGCTCTATAATGGGATTCTACGGATCCAGCTGAAATTCTCACGTTGGAAATAAAGGCCATTTTTAGCGAGTTTTCTGCTTCCAGCTCTCCATAGGCCTCATAAAGCAATTTCTTAAATTCGGTGATATGCCTGCTCCGTGCTTCGTGAATCAATGCAGCGACCTTCGCTCTTTGATCATCCAGGGTAGCAATGAGAACCCGGTCGATAGAAGCACCATCGTTTGCGTAAGCCTGAAGTAAGGCATTGCGTTGTTTAAGGATGCGAGCATATATCTGCAAATTTTCCAGGTATAAGGCGTCAACTTGAGAAAGGAGCTTGTTAAAGAAGAGACGTCGAATTTCTGGGGAGCCAAAAGTGAGTTCACTATCTTCTGGAGTCAGTGAAACCAGCGGGAACTTTCCGATGATCTGGGCTCGACTCGTCAGGCTCTCATTATTTACGCTGACTAGTTTTTTACGAGGGGACTCCACCTTAAGACGAACCTCATGTTCATCACCTTGATGATCTGAAAACAGACCTTTAAGCTGATATCCGACCTGGCCATGGCGGGAGAGATCCGCATCCAACCTGGTTTTAAAGCTGCGGGTGTAGGCCAGACTGTGGATGGCTTCAAGAATAGTCGTTTTTCCCGCCCCGTTCTCACCATGAAGGATATTAGTATACTGACCAAATTCCATGCTGACTTGCTTATATTTACGAAAGTCAATCATAGTAAGGGATTTTATCAACATACATGAGATATGTGAGAGGTTATAATGTTTATCATACCGGTTCTATTCAATAGCTAATACCTTGCCCTCATGCTGAGTCTAAGAAGTGCCCACGCGGTTGTGTTAGTTTGACGACGGTCTGTGACGGGCTGTCCTGCAAAGAAACTTGTTTATCCCTGAAGCCGAATCGGCATCAAGAGCATTACCAACTCTTCCTTTTCGGCCTGGACTTCTGGTAAAATCAAGCCAGGTCCAATTTCTGATCCCAGCCTGAACACAACTTTATCAGTCTCAACATTCTTGAGCATATCTTTTAGATAAATAGAGTTATATCCCAGAGTCAACTCTTCACCATCATATTCAGACAATACCTGTTCTCTTGCACTGGTGCTGGCTTCAGGATCTTCTGTGAAAACTTCGATGTAACCAGGATGCAGCTTGAGGGCTACCTGATGGGTTGTGCGATTGGAGAAGATTGAGACTCGCCGGACTGTTGTGATCAAGTCTTTATTTGAGAGCGTAACGGTTTTCTCGTTGGTGGAGGGAATCACACTTGCATAATCGGGATACTGTTCATCAATAAGACGACTGAAAATGGTAGATGATTCAGTGGCCACGCTGATATATTTTTCCCCCACTGACAGATTGATTGTGTCGCCATCATCCAAAAAGCTTTGAATAAGAGATAAAAATTTGGGTGGAACGATGATATTGGCCTCAAAATCTGAGGACACAAAATCACGATTACTATATTTAACTAGCCGATGACCATCGGTCGCGACGGCTCGGATTTCACCTTTTTTCAGTTCAAATAAAACGCCAAGAAGAGCAGGTTTCAGTTCATCTTTGGAGACAGCAAAAACAGTTTTTTCAACGGTGCGTCTCAAAACTTTGGATTTGATTTCAAGGCTATTGGCTGGTCCCATTTCTGGAGTTTCAGGGAAATCCAGGGCAGGTCGTCCAACGATTTTGTAGGTACCCCCAGAGGTGGAGAGGGTAACACGATTGTCATCGGACCAGGCAAAAGTGAGCTCGGTGTCAGGAAGTTCACCTGTAATTTCCTGGAGCAGACGAACCGGTAGTGCTACAGCACCATCTTCTTCGCCAAGGACATTCAAGTTCAAGCTGTAAGTTATTTCGATGTCAGTACTCCGCATTGAAAGCACATTCCCCTTCACGGAAAAAAGAATATGATTCAGGATGGGCATGGTTGAACGGGAGGGGCTGACGCGGGCTACTTTCTGCAAGCCGTGTAGCAGGGTTGACGAGTCAACGGTAAACTGCATGATTTTAATCTCCGAATGTCGGGTTATTCACTGTCCTT
>JABMOT010000167.1 GCA_013202385.1 Fidelibacterota bacterium | reverse complement strand
TATTACTCTTAATAGCGAGAATTCCCAGACGAAGTTTCAAAAGATGTAACGAAAATAGTATCCTGATCAGTTCCAAATTCATTGGCTATTTTTCCGGTGAAGGACCCTGCTTTTGGATGATTAGGGCTATGCCAGCAAGGCTTGCGACCAAGCCCAGTCCCAAAAATAATATGTCAAGAGTGTCTGCCTGACCACCTAATATATTAAGCCAGGCTTCTCCTAGTGAGATGGCGCCAACGATCAGCGCTGAATATCCAACTTTCTTATCTTCTCGCATATTTTCCTGTCGTCTGGGTGGGATATTTCCCAATTCAGCGACTTAAGGGCAAATATACTGCCAAACCCCTTGACCTATGAAAGGGAGGACTCTTTTGGATATGACGTTACGGCTGGAAAAAGGTTACGGCTACTATTTAAGCAAGGTAATTTTTTGGGAAATGGCTAGCCCATCTGTGGATTGTATTTGAGCGATATATATGCCTGAGCTTAAACCCAATCCCTGGCTATTCACTGCTTGCCATTTCAGCTCATAATAACCTGGTTGCTTGTGAGATATATTCTGAGAATAAACTTCTGTCCCCTTTAAATCAAAAAGTTTGATTTGACCCTCAAAATGATCGGCGAGGACATAAGGAATGTTGATCTCTCCATTAAAAGGATTGGGATAGGCCTCCAGAAGGAAAAAATCCCCGGGCTGCAATCCCCGATCATCAACGCCAGAGATCTGAGCAGCACTTTTAAATATCCAGGCAGGCTCGTCAAACGCCAGGGTAGTTGGTTCAAAATCCAGCTGAAAAGTGAAGTCCTGAATTCGCAGTGAATCCCACACAACGACTGTGGTATCATGAATATCCGAACTGAAGTTTAGATCAATGGGCATTTTGAAGGTAGGAAATTCCGATTCCTGGATTTGATCGATATGCACCACTATTTGCGATTTACCAAACACATCCGGCTCGCTGGCATTCCACCACCAATGATAATCCGGTTTCCCACCACCGTAGATCCACTGATCAAAAAACCATTCCAGATCTTGACCGGATACAGTCTCTACCACAGTTTGAAAATCTTCGGTTGATGCATGTCTGAATTGATAGCTATCCCGGTAGGCCAGCAGTGACTCAAAAAAAGTCTCATCCCCTACAGTGTGGCGAAGCATATGCAATACCCAGGCTGCTTTTGAATAGACCAATGACGTGCTGAAGATAGCACCGACACTACTTGTATCTGGCCTAAAAATAGATCCACTTGCATTATTCATCTTTAAGGCCATGTGGGCATGGTAGGCGGACTCTCCATTCTTAGCACCCCAGTACAGGGCTTCTGAATAGGTAGCGAAACCCTCGTTAAGCCAGATGTGGTGAAAATTACTGCAGGTCACCAGGTCACCCCACCATTGATGAGCAAGCTCGTGTGCAATGGTATTTTCCGCTGAGGAACCCATACTTGAACAAGTCTGATGTTCCATTGCTCCTCCCCATCCAAACTGAGCCATTCCATATTTTTCTTGAGAAAATGGATATTTACCATAGAACTCACTAAAAATGTTAATCATATTTGAGGTAAGATTCCAGCGCGAGATATTGGTGGGAGTCGCATCATCGGGGTACATCCAATATTCCAGAGGCATTGAGTCGCCATCAGCGAAATGATGAATTTCAGTCCAAGAATTATAGTCTGTGATGGAAAGAAAAACCAAATAAGTCGTGATTGGGTATTTGTGTTCCCATACCGATGTTTTTGTCCCATTTAAATTTGAAGTTTCCGAAATTAGCAGACCGTTAGCAACTGCCGTATATGCAGTATCGGCGGTGATACTGATTCGCACAGAGTCTGCTTTGTCTGTAGGTACATCCTTACAGGGCCACCAGGATCTTGCGCCATAGGGTTCGCTAAGTGTAGAAATCATTCGAGGTCGGGAGTTATTATTGCCCTGATAACCAAATTTGAATGCCTGAAATCCAGTTATCAGAGGATGTCCATGATAACTGATTCCGATGGCGATATCCTCACCATAATCGTAGCTGCCATCTAGCGAAATACTCAGAATATTCGAAAAATGATTATAGGTGGCGCCATTTAAAAAGATGGAATCGACTGTCAATTCGCTGGTGAAATCTAATTGGATGGTTTCCAGGTTAGCAATTGTCGATGTCAGGTGGACTTCCACATTACCATGAATGATCTCAGTATCCGCATTGACCTTTATTTTGATATCATAATAGTGTACATCAAAATCCCACACATCGGCTCTCTGGGCAGCTTTTGCAAGACGATCATAATGACCAGCCATTTCAGACAGAGGTTTGCATGGGAGAGTGGTATCCTCAAATTCCTGGGCATAGGTGGATGTCAGAATGCTGATACCAATTAGAATTTTGAATAATCTCATGGAAACCTCTTATTGCGTTGATGCAAAAATAGGTCTTTGCACTCTTACCTGCAATAACTGAGACACTGAATTGCTTAAAGAAATGGTGACAGCTTATTCATAATAACCCGTTGAAAACAGACACCCCAAAACACAAAGCGCGAATCCGAATCCGCGCCCTGCTTGATAAATCTAAAAAATCAGAATGCTACATAGGCCAAAAATTGGAGTCGTTCCAGACTTCCTGCCTGAAATCTTCTTCCAGGGCCATTAATTTCTGATGGTGATCAATTTCCCAATCCGTCAACCAGGTAAACAGCTTCTTAATCTCTGGATCTGTAGCGAGCTGTTCTTCTTGTTGATAAAATTTGAATGCCCGCTCCTCCAGAGTTAGAGCGATGCTGATGGCTGAAGAATCAAAATCATTGTTACGCAACTCTTCAAGGAAAGATCGATTAATAATGGTATCCTGAAATCCAAATTGGAGCTCAGCTTCAGAGGGTAACACAACTTTCCCTTCATCCAGATGTCTTTTAAAGGTGAGTTGGAGAATATGGAGGTGGTGCTCCTCTTCTTTTACCATATGCTCAAAAAGTTCCTTGGCAACAGGCGAGGTAGCCATTTTAGCAGCCATGCTAAAAAATTCTCGACCATTCATTTCCAACAGGATTGCTCTTTTTAATACATCCTGGACAGAATTAAATTCAGATGTTTTTACGTTGGCATGCACACTATTTCTCCTCATCCTTAGATGATTTTTCCTCTTTAGATAATCTCAAGGTCTGAGCTCGGCCACCCAGCTCCTGTCGCTCCGCGCGATAAATAGCACAATGTTCGATCTCCGCGTCTCGAAAGTTCTGCAGTGGGTTATAGTCCCCGGTGAATCGATTTTCGCAAGCGTCAGCAGCATCAGATCCTGATGGACATTCAATATCATAAACCGGACAAAACCCTTTTCCTTGATCTGAGTTTTCTTTTGCTGCTGCCATAACCTTTTCCTAAGATTGTGCGAAGTAGTTCCGCAATCCTTTTAGCTATTATGAGTTCAACTTACAAACGACAAGACATCTTAATAAAAAAACGGCTTAGACTCAATAAAAAGCGAATTCCGCTTATAGGGGTTTCGACGACTCAACAAAAAATGTTAAAACTTGTTGGTTGCCTGGAATTCCAGGAGCGTCCGCATATAATTATCTCGCACCACGGTTGATGGACTGGGTGAATGGATCAGACTCATACTGCCCTTCATTTGGCTGAGGCTTTTGTACTCATTGTCATCCATCCATTGGATCAGATCTTTTGCTATGGTTCCGATTAATTCAGGGCCATGGGCCATGAGAGCCGAGGTCAACATCGTCACATCAGCACCAGCCATGACAAGTTTCAACACATCATTGGCAGTGTGGACACCCCCACTTGCAGCAAAGCTCATATTGATATTTCCACGCAAGATGGATATCCAGCGCATGGGAAGGCGAATGTCCCTTGAATGGCTTAGTTGAATTTGACGCTTGATTTCGAGCTTCTCAAGATCAATATCGGGGTGATAAAAGCGGTTGAACATTACCAGGGCATCGGCTCCAACAGCTTCTAGAGATTTGGCGAGGGCAGGTAAAGAACTGAATCGGGAACCAATTTTTACAGCAACAGGAATACTTACATTGGCTTTTACCCAACTGACGATATCGGTGTATCGCTTTTCAACATGTGCACTGGTTTCATTAAAATCAACGGGTAAATAATGAATGTTCAACTCGATCCCATCAGCACCAGCCGATTCAAGTAGTTTTGCATACTCCATCCAACCTCCTGGAGTGGCACCATTCAGACTGGCAATAACTGGAATATCTACACCAGCTTTGATTCTGGCTACATTTTCGATATACTCGCCAGGTCCCGTTGAGAATTCATGGGCTTTTGGGAAATAACTCAACGATTCAGCATAAGACTCTGTTCCGTAATCCATATGGAATTCAATATTGCTGTCTTCCCGTTCAATTTGTTCTTCAAAGAGTGAAAACAACACCACTGCTGAAGCACCATTGTCTTCGAGAATTTTAATTTTATCCAGCCTCTCAGTCAGTGGTGAAGCCGATGGAACCAAAGGATTCTTTAATTCAAGACCCATGTAATTTGTATTTAGACGCATTTTATTCATCCCTTATGATCTTCAATTAATCGTTATCGTACGATATGGCAGCCAGCTTGGCATAGTATTCATACTTTTCCTTGGCAGCCGTATTTGAAGCTTCCATATAATGGTCTGAAAGCTCCGGATTAATCCGGCTGAGAATGGTAAACCGCGTCTCATTCATAGAATATTCCCGGACATGTAAGCTTGGTGGTTTTGAATCCAACTTAAGTGGATTCTTGCCTTCGCTTGCCAGGGCGGGGTTATAGCGATAAAGTGTCCAGTAGGCACTATCAACCGCTAACTTTTGTTGATTCATGCCCTTGGCCATGTCAATTCCGTGGGCAATGCATTGGCTATAAGCGATGATCAGTGATGGACCATCATAAGCCTCTGCTTCCATAAATGCTCGAACAGTCTGAGCATCATTTGCTCCCATTGCCACCGATGCAACATAGACATTTTTATAACTCATTGCCATCATCCCAAGGTCTTTCTTTCCAGAAGGCTTGCCACCGGCAGCAAATTTTGCGACAGCTCCCAAGGGTGTTGCCTTGGATTTCTGACCGCCTGTATTGGAATAGACTTCAGTATCAAGGACGAGGATGTTCACATTTTTACCAGAGGCCAGTACATGATCAAGGCCACCAAAACCGATATCATAGGCCCAACCATCACCACCCATGATCCAAACACTTTTCTTGACCAGATTATCTGCCAGGGAAAGCAACTGTCTTGAGATTGGTGTATCTAATTTCTCAGCGATGTCTGTCATCTGCTTGACACGTGCACGCTGTTCAAAGATTTCAGGTTCGTTGGTCTGAGGGGCATTTTTGATTGATTCAACCAATTCAGTGCCGATCTCAGTTTTGAGGTGTTCCATAAGCTCACCAGCATGTTCAGCATGCTTGTCAATTGTCAAACGGTATCCAAGACCAAACTCAGCATTGTCTTCAAATAATGAGTTATTCCAGGCTGGACCACGGCCGGCATTATTCTTTGCCCAGGGAGTGGTCGGCAAATTGCCACCGTATATAGACGAGCAGCCTGTTGCATTGGCAATCACCATGCGATCGCCAAATAACTGTGAAGTCAATTTCACATAAGGCGTTTCGCCACACCCAACACAGGCACCGGAGAATTCGAACAAGGGCTGCATGAACTGAGAACCCTTTACAGTATCATGTTTCACTGCGGAACGATCGATTTCTGCCAACCCCGTAAAGAAATCCCAATTGGCCCGCTCAGCTTCACGCAATGGGCGCTGGGGTGCCATATTAATTGCCTTGCGGCTGAGATTACTTTTATCGCGAGCAGGGCAAACTTCCACGCAGAGGTTACAACCTGTACAATCCTCAACTGCGACTTGAAGGATATATTGGGCATCACCATCACCCCATTCTTTTCCCCTTGCAGGCGTGTACTTGATTGTCTCAGGACTATTGGTGAAGGCATCTGCACTGGCCACTTTCGGACGAATCGCCGCGTGGGGACAAACCAGAGCGCATTTATTACACTGGATACAAATGTCAGTCTCCCATACAGGAACTTCCAAGGCAATATTGCGCTTCTCCCACTGAGTGGTACCAGTTGGCCAGGTTCCATCCACTGGCATTGCGCTGACAGGAATATCATCTCCCCGTCCGGCAATGATTTCAGCAGTGACCCGTTGAACAAATTCTGGTGCAGCCTCAGGAACAATTAGACGCAGAGCATCGCTACCATTGAGTGTCGCAGGTACATTTACTTCATGGAGATTTGCAACCGATTGATCAACAGCATGGTAGTTTTTCTCCACAATAGCATCACCCTTGTTGCCATAGGTTTTTAAAATGGCACCTTTGATCTTGGCGATTGATTCATCTTTGGAAAGAATACCCGAAATAGCAAAGAAACAGGTCTGCATAATGGTATTGATTCGCATGCCCATGCCAGTTTCCTGCGCAACTGTCACCGCATCAATAACATAAAATTTCAACTTTTTGTCGATGATCTGTTTCTGATATTTCCGAGACAAAGCACCCCAGATTTCAGCTTTGTTCAGATGACTGTTAAGCAGAAATGTTGCGCCATCTTCAGCCTTATCAAGCACATCAAACTGCTCGAGTAATTCATATTGGTGACAGGCAATAAAATTTGCTTTATCAATCAGGTAGGTCGATTGGATCTTATCTATTCCAAAGCGGAGATGAGAGGTCGTCGTACTGCCAGATTTCTTAGAATCATAGACAAAGTGGCCCTGGGCATAATTGTCAGTTTCTTCACCGATTATTTTGATGGAGTTCTTGTTAGCACCTACGGTTCCATCAGATCCCAACCCATAAAATAGTCCTCGGAACACGTCTCCCTTGGTTGTCCGATATTCTGGATCGTAAACCAATGAAGTATGAGAGACATCATCATTGATACCAACGGTAAAGTGATTTTTGGGCTTGGTCGCATTGAGCTCGTCATAAATGGATTTAACCATAGCAGGTGTGAATTCCTTTGACGAAAGACCATAGCGTCCGCCAATAATGAGGGGAGTCTTTTCAAATTGAAAATAGTCTTCGATCGCGGCTTCAGCAAATGCCGTGACGACATCCTGATACATAGGTTCACCGGCGCCACCAGGTTCTTTGGTTCTATCCAGGACAGCAATTTTCTTCGTGGATGCTGGCAATGCGGAAATAAAGTGCTTAATTGAAAATGGTCTGAAGAGACGTACTTTTAGCAGACCAACCTTTTCTCCGGCAGCCCGCATGTGGTTGACTGTCTCTTCTACTGTCTCAGCCCCAGAACCCATAATGATGATTACGCGTTCGGCATCTTCTGCACCCACATAATCAAATAAATGATACTGACGACCGACTAGCTTGGCAAAACGATCCATGGTTTTCTGAACGATTTCTGGTGTGGCTTCATAATACGGATTGACTGTTTCACGACCCTGAAAATAGACATCCGGATTTTGAGCTGTTCCTCTCAACACAGGGGCATTGGGGTTCATTCCGCGTCTGCGATGGGCGATTACCCATTCATCATCGATCATTGCTTTGATGTCATCGTCATCGAGCTGTTCAATTTTCATGACTTCATGTGAGGTTCTAAAACCATCAAAGAAATGTATAAATGGTATTCGTGATTGAAGCGTGGCAGCCTGAGAAATGAGGGCAGCGTCCATGACCTCCTGAACAGAATTGGCAGCAAGCATGGCCCAACCTGTGGCGCGGGTGGCCATTACATCAGAATGATCACCAAAAATTGAAAGCGCCTGAGCAGCCAGGGAACGAGCTGAAACATGAAAAACCGTTGCAGTCAACTCACCAGCAATTTTGTACATATTAGGAATCATGAGCAGCAAACCCTGAGAGGCTGTAAATGTGGTTGTCAATGCGCCTGTCTGCAAAGCACCATGGACGGCACCTGCTGCACCACCTTCACTTTGCATCTCTTCTACAGTAGGGATGGTACCCCAGATATTTCTTTTTCCCTGAGCACTAAAAGCATCAGCATGCTCACCCATATTGGACGAAGG
>JABMOT010000166.1 GCA_013202385.1 Fidelibacterota bacterium | reverse complement strand
CCCAAACCCCCGAAAGGAATATCACTATAGGGTGCACTAAGTATGTGTGGAATGCTTGAGCCATGGGGCCCCTGAGGTCCATATTTATCATCATTGCCGTGGCAGTCTGAACAGGTAATCAGCGATTGTTCACTCCAACCTGGTTTTAAGCTGGGAACTGAACCTGAAAGACCAAGATTCTCGACAGGATGGAAACTTCTGTTGCCCACGCTAAACAGACGTGCAACATCGTTCCCCGATTTGACATTTTGATTTTGCCCGTGACACTTATAGCAAACTTCATATTCAAATTCGGCCTGATCTTTATTGAATCCTATGGCATCGACACCTTTGACAAAAGCCAGGCTCCCGTCCAGCACGGGAGAGATGTTCTTCCCGGACACCGCATGCGGATTATGACAATCGCCACAGCGAACAAAGCGATCGTTGGCCAGACCGAAATTCCAGGGTGAATCTGTGGTTGATCCATACCCTACTCCTGTTACGTTGGGATTAATGCGAATTGGGTGGGTAAAGGTTTTTTCAAACACTTCCTCCAAATTCTTGATACTCGCAATCTCTCGACTATCATCTGAACTGCCATCGTGGCAGCTCAAACATAAGGTGTTCTCATCGGCTCTTAAAAGCTTTGCATTTGTAGGCAGGGTATGAATTTCATGACACTGCAGGCAGGCCACTTCTTCAAGTTCAGCATGGAGTGGATTCTGTGCATTACCATGGGTCGAGAGTTCCCAATTCTGCATGTGATGACATTCCAGGCAAATCTCTGAGCGCTGGTTCGAGACCCTCAGAAAATGACCTTTTTCATTGTTATGCGGATCGTGGCAGGTAATACAGCTAACCTCATTTTGGCTGTTTAGCACGAGGGGTGAGCTGTCTCCAGGTCGGCTAATTTCTCTGCCCGATGAGGGAAAATTGAACAAATGCATGTTATAATTGGCAGGCGCTCGGACTTCAGGCGCTGTGAGATTCACCTGTGGATTCTGTAGCTCTCCTCGATGAGGAAATGATCTCGCCATACTCCCGTCGTGACAAGCAAGGCATTTACGGCTGCCTGGATCCAAAGGATGTACGTGAGTGTTTGTGACATCCAATTCCTTATTCAAATCAAAATTTGGAATGGCACCCTTGCGATACCACAAAGGCTCTACTGCAGTGGTTTTGTGAGGTACATGGCATGACCTACAGAATGAGTAATCGGTGAGAATGTCATTTGTTCCCAAACCATTCTTGTTCTGGGTCAGATTATGCGGTGTTCCGGCAATCTTGCTCTTGGATTGAAGGTCATCAATATTCTGAGCTGTTAAAAATGTTGTCAGGATACAAAATAGCGAAAGCACAATTGATCTGATCATAATTGCCTCATAAAACGCATCCACACGGAAAAATTGTTGTTAAATATCTCATCGGGACTGCCTTGGGTCTGGACTTCTAAAGCCCAGTCAAAATTTTGCATGTTTATTTTCACAAATGAATTCAACCAGACATAGTCAGGGTATACCTCGGAGCTGTATCGATACAAACTAATGAGGTTCAAGCTGGTGCCCTGCTTTAGATGATAGGAAAATCGCGTGTTCAAATGCAAGCGAAGATCGCCATCATCACCACTTTCTCTAATCGTGAGGTGATCAATGGAAGCCCGCAATTTACGCTGAATGTATTTGAACTGGATGTTATGCGTCAAAGCATTGCGCAGAGTATCCTCAGAAAAGTCCAGATCCGTTCCAAAATGATTGAGCATTCTAAAACTGTTGGCAACCTGAACCTTTTGACCTGGCCACAGGTCAATGGTTATCTCCAATTGATGATCGATATCATATCTTGGGTCATTATTTTCAGCATCCGTACGAACAAACAACTCACCAACTGAATGATCACTCAAGCCGACGCGCAATAAGCGGTTTTGAAGTAGGGGAATCCGCTCCTCCAATTCGTATTGGAAATCCATCCCTGATCCAAATCGATAAGACTCTTTAAACCCAAATTGAAGCACTCCTAAAGAGGTAGCGTTTCCGCCGACTCGCCAGTGTAAACCGGTGAGGTAGCTGCGCCAATGAAAGACCGGATTTCCTGAAAGCGGTTTTACCTTGCTACCTTCACTCAACAATTGCAGGGCGAATAATTCGCCCATTTTCCGGCGATAGTCAATATCATAGTTCTGCGTATTCAGATAGCTGCCCTTATAGGCAACTTGTTGATTATTAACATGAGCCCAAAGCGTGGAACGAGTTGATAACTGGTAGTTCAGGCGTTGGTATATACGCCAAAAAGCTTCACCACCAATATTGTGGACAGAGTTAATTGCAGTCCAATTCAATCCCTTAATCGGGCTCCCGTACCACTGAATGGACATATTCGATCTGTCGTCTTCCCCACTTGTCATATCCTTTGTATACAAATCTTTTTCACCGAGTAGACGAAATTGGAGACCAATAACTTTCTGCTCCAATTGAATTTTCATAAATTGGTGGCTCACTTTAGAGTTATTTTTGCTAAAATTCCGAGAGCCGAAAGCGGCCACTATCCGACCGTTATTTCCCAGTTGTGAGCTTAACTGAATCCCGGTCATTTGCTCTTGATTTTGGAGTGTATCCTGGGCAATCTGCATTGGATTGCGCATTTGTGAATAGCTGAACAATTCCAGTACTAATTGACGGAATGGCACTATCTGGACTTTGGCCTGATATTCCGGGGTTATTTGAGATTTGTCGAACTGGCTAGAACCGCGCATAAGCCCGCCGCCAGTTAAGCTATAATTGAAGGCAAGAAAATCAAATTCCTGCTGCAAACCCCAATTAATTCGCTCTATATGAATCAAATTATTTGAGTCGCCACTGCCATTGTGGTTGATCAATCCGACTCGACTCTCAATTCTGCCACTGGTTTCAATATCAAGTGCCAATGCCGTTCCGATCATTAGCGATAGCGTTACCAGACTCAAAGATATATTTATCATCATGTTGGCCATATGTTGTTTATTACTCATTTTGTAATCACCGCTTATGGTTGTGCAAAATATTGAAAGACTTGCACACGATTGTTATACGGATCAGCCACAAAGAGGCGCTGACTCTTATCCATGAATAAATTTCTGGGCATTAAAAATTGACCTGGTTGCGTCCCCGTCTCGCCAAAAAAGAATAGGAGTGCTCCGGACGCATCAAACATCTGGACATTTCCAATGGCTGCATCGCCAACAAAAAGAGTACCATCCATGGCCATGGCAATTCCCTTCGGAAAAGCAAAAGTTCCCGGGACCTGGTCATATTCTCCAAAACTACTAATAAATCTAAATCCCCCATCATACTGTTTAATCTTCCGAGCAAGACCATCCAGAACAAGGATATTTCCATTATTGGGATCAACCGTAACTGAAATTGGACTCCGGAGCAGTCCCCTGTTACTGCCTGTGTGACCAATTTGGGCTACAAGCTCCCCTGAATCGCTAAACACAAAAACACGGTTTGCGCGGGGATCAGCAACAAACAAGCGATTGGATTTATCATCAAAATATAGACCCGCTGGTCGTTGCATATCTACGTGTTCGATGGATCCCACTACTTCCAAATCGTAGTTGAGAACAATCACCACTTCACTCGTCAAATCACTTATAAAAAGATGCTCAGGTCCGGCAGCAATCCCAAAAGGATGCTTTATCGTTGTGACGCTTACCCGATCCGTGTTGAGCCACACTCCATCAGTTTCTAGAAAGCTGCTAATAATGCCTGCTTCAGCTTCTACAATCAAAAGTCGACCCTGTGCATCTACGACCATATCTGTAGGTTGATTCAGACTGATTTTGTTTTCGGAACCAAGAATAAATTGGAGACTTCTCCCCAATCGACCCCGTTGTCCATCCTGGCTACCATCGATGACTTGATCGAGAACCAGAAAGGGTTGTGCGATATCAGCAGGGAAAGTCATTGCGCTTTTGACTTTACCTGTGGAGGCACACCCCATGAAACAGATTGCAACAAGTCCCATGAGTAAAGTCATTTTTCTTAATCGTGTTCTAATGAGCTGCGTGGTCGTCATATTAATACCGCTTCCTCTTAACAGGGTCATGATAATAATTGTATTTCCACAAGGTGCTTTCCCCATGACAATCGGTACAAAGTGTCAGTTGACTGGGATTGCGCAGGAATGAACTTAAATCGTTCCCTTCCTCATTGGCACTCCCAGGCTTTTGAAGCCCAGGCTTGTAGGACCATGTATGCGGATCATGGCAGGTGAAACAATCGATATGCCCTACGGTTTGGCTTGGTCCACCCTCGGTAAATATGGGGAAGTCGAGCCAGGAGCCCTGACCTCTGGCAGCTGGCGATAGAATGCCAAATTCTCTTGGGTGACTATATCCCTCGACCAATTTTTTCCTGGCGAGACCATCCTTATTGTGACAGCTGAAACAATGCTTTTCGTTGAAACTTTCGCCTGGAGAACCACCCCAACGGGCAAGAATTCCATACTGAGTCTCAGCGTTATGGGGCGTATGGCAAAGACTGCAAGCACTGCGGCTTGGATCGGATAAATCATGGTCAGTCTTCAAGACAGTTGCCTTTTTTGAATGACAATCCAGGCAGAGTTTTGGCTCTGGCCAATTCGATATATTGAGAAACGAATTGCGATCGTCCCCCTTTAAATCTGCTGTCTTGGATGGTTCCACAGTTTTTCCCCATTTGTGGGGATCGTGACAGGTGTTGCAGCTCAGTAGAGTCTGCCCATCCTTTTTATACCCGCCCAGCTTGCTGGTCGATTTAAAGGGCACACCCATGGGGTGATTATTGTGGACCACAGAGGTGGGGAAATGTTCACCATCATGGCAACGCAAACAAAGTAAGGCATAGGGATCGCCGCCTGTGGAACTGTTCAAGGCATCTGTGTGACTATCATGGCAGACAGTACATTGTCCGTGAAGGGTGTTTGACTCTCTGAAAAACTGCTGAAAACCCTCACGACTGACACTGTGATCTGAGCTGAACATGGTTGATTGATTCTGATGGCAAGTCACACAAAGTTGACCTTGGGCATCATCAGGGAGTCGAAGAAATGAAGTGTACTCAGTACCTTCTTCATTTGCAGTACTCAAACCATGTTTTTGCGAGAATTCCCACTGATGAGGATCGTGACAGGTTTTGCATAACAACTCATCACCCATTTTAATCCCCAAGGCAGGTACATTTTGCTTGGCGGGGTTCCCGGAAACAGGGTGACCAACATGGCTGTATACTTTAGCTCTACCCAGGCCATCATTGCTATGACATCCAATGCAGTAGCCATTTTCACCTAATTTGGGATCAATTTCCATGGCCCACATATGTTTAGCTTTAGCCCCATGGCTAACATGGCAAGCCACACAAGGATCTTTGCCGCCAAGTTCCGGCCCGATGGTTCCAGATTTATTCTTGAGGGAACTCGTGAGATCATGATCAGTCAATTTAATTTTGAAATATGCTTCGTGGCAGGATGAGCATAGCTCACTGCGGTCATTCCCCTGCACCCCTGTAACCGCTTGTGTCCCATGGATTGGGTGACATGTCATGCACTCAATGGTTCCGTCTTTTCCCCAGAAGGTATTTTTAGCCATCTTGTTGCCCGCTCCAACTTTGACTTTCAAAGGATGGTTGAGGTGATCTTTGGATTGAGTCGAATGACAGCTCAGACATAGCGCTGAATTAATTTTTTCCTTGCGTAAAAAAGGTGCCAATCCACCAATTCTATCCGGCTTAAGACTGTGGGGGGTATGACACGTTCCACAATAAATATTTCCATTTTTATCCAGGGGCATGCCTTGCAGGTCTGCATGTTGAACCTGCATACCAGGCTTGTGATTGTTGGAAGAAAATATCTGCCTGGAATCTTTCACTGTACCGTCATGGCAGGTGAAGCACATGGCAGCCATAGGAATACGGGCAGGAATCCCCTGCAATTGTATGGGGGCGTCGACTTCGGGAAGCAGAGACACTTTGGAATTCACAGCATCATGCCAGCTCACATGGCAAGTTACACATTCCAGACTAACCTTACGCCCATCGGGATTGTGCTGACCAAGCATTACGGACGGCAAGCCAATCAAGAAGATTAGTACCGACATTAATTTAAAGAATATTTTCATTTACTTATCTGCCAGACACTCACCTTGCTCGCAAATGCCTCAACAACCCATAGTCGGTTTTGCTTGTCAACCCAAATTCCCATGGGTCCTTTTAGAGCTATTGATTTGCCTTTGGTGGTGGCGATCCCAATAAATTTTCCGGAAACTGAAAAGGCCTGAATCGCACCGGTATATCCATCTGCAATCCAGATGCGTCCCTGCGCATCCAAATCGATTCCCTTGGGTCTAAATATTTGTCCGCGTTCTACACCTGGTTTCGCGATAACCTGCGGATAGCGACCACTTTGTGAGTATGAGACGACCCTACGATTCAGGATATCACCAATGATTAATCTGTTCTCTGGCGCCATGGCCATAAATCCTGGATTAATAAACTGTCCAAAACCCTCACCGCGGCTACCCCAATGATATTTTTCCTTCGCGTTCTCGTCCAAAACAGTAATGCTGTGATTCATTCTGTCTGAAACAACTTTATACGCTCCGGCCGCAATCACGTCCACGGGTTCGATACCGTGGTCCAGCTTGATAACTTCGCTGATGCGTCCGTCGAGCTGCAGTTTTAGCAAACGGGAGCGCGGAGTGTCAGCTATCCATAAATCACCCTTGATATAAGCAATGCCCACAGCCTTATAGAAGGAATCCCGTTGGGGTTTAATTTCTGAGGTTCCCCCGTTGGCTTTCAGTACAACCACTCTGTCATTCATAGCATCCAGGACAAAAACGTCGCCCTGCTCATTTCCACATAAATCTGTAGGAAATGTAAAACCTGCTTCATATTCCTGAACCAGAGAAAAATTGATCTCAAGAACAATCGGACCCTGCCCCAGGGAAATTCCTGAGATTAGCAAGGGTATCAGATATTTATTCATTCTCATATTCGTGCTTTTGGTCAGGGCTCTATTCAAAAACTGGCGGGAAGTAAAAGGTTTCGTATTTGTCAACCATCCCAACCACGGCCGAATGCTGCATTTCATTTAATCTATCTCCGCTGAACCCCAGAGTTGTCCACGGGAACGTATCTGATTCAGAATGACAAACTGAGCATGTTGCGGCTTTTTCACCAACCAAAGCTTCAGCATCTGTTCGCATTTTTACCTCATCCACATATCTGCCAGCATCAACGGATTCTCTGTATTCTACATAGGCAGGTGTGTTGAAGGGTGTATATAACCTGGTTTTAATAGAGCCATCTATGATAAGAGGTACGATTTTGGTAATGAAATTTTCGCTACCCGCTAATTTGTCCTCAGCAAGTCTGCTCACCCCAAAAGGACCCTGGCGAGTCAAAGAATTATCGACCCCAAAATTGGTCCACTCCAAATTTACCCGACGCCCTTTTTGATCGTCAAGATGACAAACCAAACAGGACATATACCTGGAATGCTGGTTGTTGAAAGATCTGGTCCTTTGATCTTTTGTATGAGGCCAAATTGAGTGACAGTTCAAACAATTTTCCTGGTCTTCCATGGGGAGGAAAGCGCGCTCCTGTGTCTGATGAAAATGACTTCGCCTGTTTTGAAAGCTTTCATAATACTCATTTAGCTGAACCACATAATCTGGGAACCTTGAGTCAGACAAAACCTCGGTTTCACGAGGTGCATCGTGAGAGACAACGGCTTTGATCAGTGCAACAGAAAAGAATATTCCCAATGTTAGAGCAACAAATCCATACAGGACCTTCAATATTTTTTTCATTTTGAAGTCTCCTGTTTTGCCTTGATTTCCGCTAATTCCAGAGGATGCTCATGCTCCATTTCTTCCTCGGTCAGGGTACCCTGGAACCAGACTTTATTGGCAGGCCATACCCTTGGATTAAAATGAACATTGTAGAAATGCCAAATAGTAATGGCAAGAAATGCCAGGAGTGCTTCATCGCTGTGTGCAACATAGGCGATCTGAATCACAACGCCTGGAAGAAACCTACTTATTTCTACCGGAAACCATAGCACAAGACCGCTGCCAGCCATTATGAACATACCCCAGAATACTGCCCAGTAATCGAATTTTTCCAGATAAGAAAATTTATGAAACCTGGGACGTTCATCTGACAAGAACAGAAAATACTTCAAATTCTTGATAATATCTTGACCATCTTTCTTGTTTGGGACCAGCTTTAATTCAGAAAATGACGGTTTGTTCTTAAACAAGTTGTAGAAGATGTATAGAATGTGGAATCCGAAATCAATAATCATAACTGCAGCTGCAAAACGATGAATGCTTCGGGCAACTTCAATTCCCCCAACAGCTGACATCACCACACTCCAGAAACTGCTGTCTGGAAATTTGATTGGGAACCCAGTTAGCACCAAAATGATAAAGGGTACAAACATGAAAATGTGCTGCAGTCTCTGGCTGACGCTGAAACGGGTGTAATCCTGGCTCATCTTTTTTTCCTCCCCATCCAGGCATCACCAGCCCAGCGACCAAAATCCAGAAGGATGTGGGCGAAAAGCAGCGCCATGGTTCCAGCGGTTAATATGATAAATGCCCACTCAGTAAAGAAAATGATGGGGTTGTTCTTACTCGTAGGCTCCGAATGAATTGCTGCCGCTGCAAATTGGGCAGTGGCATTACTATGACAATAGCTGTTTGCGCTGCAGGTTTGTTGAATATTGTTGGGATGTATGCTCGAATTGGGGTCATCAGCTGGCAAGTTTAGGTGGTTCCTATGACAATCCATGCAATTTGCCACCTGGTCAAGTCCGCGTTTCAATGCTTTGCCATGGAAATGACGCTCGTAACCCTCAACTTGAGTCAGATTGACATCAAAGTCCTTCATATGTGTTTGATCAGCGTGACAAGATGAGCATAGCTCAACAACGGCCACGGAAGCCTCTGCAGATCTATGACTGGAATGGGAGCTAACATGCAAAATCACACCAGCAAGGCCTGCACCCTCATGACATCTTACACAATGCTTGCTATTCTCTGACAACACATCATCCTTAATCACAGTCCTGAACTTATTGCTGTGACAATACTTACAATCTGGTTTGGCGGCATTTTTCTCAGCAGAGTACGCTGCCTTATCTCCGTGGGCACTAATGGCATGTGCTTCTGATTGTTCAAGGTGGGAATAACCAGTCATTGCAAATGGTTTGGTAATGTGACAGGCTTTTGCGCATTCAACCTTCTGGACGGTCTCTGGATGGGGAAACTGGTTAATGTCGGTGTGACAATCGCGGCAAATCACATTCCTATGAGTTGAATGGCTGTAAGCGTCGGCCGTAACCTCCAAACTACGTATACTATTTCCTGGCCCAGTCATGCCAAACATGGCCAAGCCATGACACAAATTACAATTTTCCGCATCAGCCTGTTGCCCCTGCACTGTAAGGACGGCAAAGAGCAGAATCCAGAGGGTCAATATTTTAGAACATTTAAAATTCATGTCAGGCATAAATATCATCTCTTTTGCTAGCGTAAAAAGTACTGATTCTCACCGTATCCTCTATAAGCCAACCGCTTACTTGAGAGGGTTTTCCGGTCATGAGTGTCGTGACAGGTATTGGACTATTTGTCATCATCTGCGGAAGGGAGCAACCAAATCCCGAAATCTTTCGGGCTTGATACGTATAACACTTGATATCTATCGAATAATCAAGGCTTCCGTCAGACTCAATCCGCGATTTTAAATTCACGCTCTCATAGCTGTTATAGCTGTAGCAATTCTGACTGAAATTCGATTCATTTTTAAATGGACTGCCCAGCAAAAAAGCTCTCTTGGAGCGATCAATATTATAGACAACATTATAGACAACTTGCTTACAAGTTAGACGGTCAAACTTGCCATCCGAGTCCAAAACAAAACTTGTTGGAGTGGATAGTTGATCAACTTTAGTATAAATATATTGTGAGTGGTTAATTAAGGCATTCCTTTCGGCCATAGGATAGCATTCTAAATGGTCATCTTTCTTAAAATTTTGAGCACTTGCTTTGCCCGACCCTTCACGGAGAAGATCACACCTATCGCTGCCATGAGGATGGTCCGTGATAGGTTTAGCGAGTTGCCCAAACGAGCTACTAATGAGCAAAAGGGAGCCGAAATAAATTCGGCTCCCCCTTATTATTCTGTATAAATATATATTATTCAATAATGTTCTTAATATGACCTATTCCATGGGTAAATCGGCTGTCAAGGCACCCCATTTGTGGGCTTCAAGTGTTGAATAAATCATTGCGTTGGCACCGTTCTTAAGACTGGTGGCATTGTAACCCACAGCGGATAACCAGGCTGTCATCATGGAAGATGTCTGGCCCGTCCAACAATAGGTGGCAATGGTCTGTGTGGGATCGAGAATATCCAGACCGTTATCGGCGATTTTCAACGTACCCGGCGTAACCTGATAAGCGCCATCGATATGACCATAATGATCGTAATCGGTTAAACCCCAATAGTTGACGATCTGATAATTTTCAGGAACGTCAAGGATTGTTGCAGCAGCTGTGCCCTGGAAACCTTTGGTCAGCAGAGAATCAACTTGTTGGGCCAGGATGGCGGCACCATCTTTATAATTTGTGTTAATGATAGGCTCATCATTGTCGGACATAAGCGCAGGTGCAGCATCTGTCGACCAGTTGGCATGACCGACACCGATACTTGCACAGGAATTTGTCCAAGAATCAAATTTACTGGCCCAGCTACTCATACCGAAAAGCAAAGTTTTAGCATCCGTATAGCCACTCAAGCGTAAGGCTACTACAGCATGGGCAGCGCTCTGACCTGAATAGCAGGCTACTACAACGGGCAGATCATTGGTGTTCTGTGCTTCCACTGTTGTCAAGATGTCAGCATAACTGCTATTTACAGCGCTAGGAATGTGACCTTCGGCATATTTTGCAGCTGAACGGATATCAACAATAAAGTAGTTGGCTTCGTTGCCAGTAACTGCCGAGGCAGCGACAGTCCAGTCAGCAACAACTGTTGTAGCATCCAGATCATTTTCGACCATATACTTGGTCAAGGTCTGGAATGCTGTGTCTTCATCTTCTTCTGCCTTGTCACAACTCACCATGAGCCCAAGTGACAATACAATTACAAGAATTAGTCTCCAATCAAGTTTCATTTTCCCCTCCTAGAGGTTGTTTTGTTTAACATATTTCATTTAATGACAAGCCCCACACGGGAACGAGTCATTTACTAGAACTTTCTGGTTTGCCTCAATCTCATCTGAGAGATCCTCCCCCGTAACATCAGATTCTAAATCAGCCTGTGTAACAAATACATCAGTATTAACGGCTACATGAGTCATGGTGCCCAGGGTGGTTGTACCATTACTATAATGGCATTTTAAAAAGCAGTACCCATTGTCACCGTTGAGAGCCGCACTGGGATTAACATTCACCCAGAGACCGCTATCGGCTTCAGTGACATAGGTTCTATCAGTCCAACGTTTAATGTTGTGAGGACTGGTATACTTCCAGGTTTCCTTGGCACTATAGTTCGGCATGGTGGCGATGCCCCATTCCCTAAATGCATCAGGAGATACTGGAACGTGACGCACCGCTACATATTCAGAATTGTTATGCGGTTTGTCTTCAATACCATAATTCGGATTGAGCCCCATTTTGAATAAGGGGTAAACCCTGTATTCACCAGAATTGTCAGGTTCATATTCTGACTTCCAGGTGCCGGCATGGCATGTGTTACAATTGTTGTATTGCTGTGAGTGACAGGCATAACAGGACAAATCTGACCCATCTGTGGCATTAGCATTTGGCCAATGCTGAGTATGGTAAATATTGTCATCCCGGTCTGCTGCATGACAATCAATGCACTGGGGCAATCCTGAAACTTCATAACGAGACGTATATTGAGCATCTGAAGGACCCTCACCATGGAGGTCTTCTGAATGGCAATCCAGGCAAGTTAATCCGTATTCATTGTGAACATCTGGCACATTGCCAGGAACGCGTTCTTGATTTGCGTTCCAATCATCGCCAACCCGAGAACCATGACAGGCCGTACATACATTTTCTTCGCTGGGTGTTGCGAGAAATTTATGACTGTAGCCAACACGTTGCTCGAGAAAACCACCCCCGGCAGCATTGGGTCGACTGATATGACACTGACCACAGGTCGTATGGCAACTTGCACAATCGTTTGTATAGCCTTCCTGAATCTCTGCTGGGCAGTCATTAAAAGATTCGTAACCGTTACGTAGCGCCACGTGTGCTTTTTCACCCCACAGATTACTATGCATGCTGGTTTCATTACGCGTCACGATCTCCCCATGACAACTACTGCCGCTACATCCAAGTTCTCCGATGGCTGATGGGTCTCTGAGCATTCCAGTATGGGCTGCTCGGTAAGCCGATGTATCGTCGGCTGCGTCCACCTGAGACACGCCTCCGTGACAGCCAGCACAACCAATGGCTGAATGATTGGGATCAATATCCTTAAATGAATTCACACCCCGCGTTGCATTAAGTCTGATTAAAACTTTATCCGTAAGTACCAACGGTACCGCTCCGCCACCTCAGCCAGGAGCTTCAGCTACTGACGCAGGTGGATCAAGATTCAACGCATCAATTATATTCTCCAGTGACGCACGGTTTGTGTGACAGCCTTCACAGGTGAAATCCACCAAAGCGTTATCATCTGCTGAATTGATGACATCACAACTCCAAAACGAAACACTCCACACTAACAATGCTGCAAAAAATAGTCTTTTCATTAGTCGCATTTAAATTTCACCTGTAGTATTTGTTTTAAATTTTCTACATTTAGCACCTGTTGATACACCACACAAGTTCTACAATTCTCGCCTTTTTGACGGCAAGGGGTATTTTCAAAATTCCAACAGGGTCGACAACTTTTATCACCTGCGGGACAATTCATTTGATCTTCAAGACAGCAGGGTTTCATTTCGTGACACGGCAGCATGGCTAGCAAATACCGAATACCTGCAAAATTGAGTTTGTTTTCGTGGATCTGCCTCTGAATACAGGTGATCCATTCAATATCTTCCTCAGTAAAACGACGATGGCCAGATTCTAGTTTTAAGGGTACGATCAAACCTTCACGCTCATATAAACGCAGTGATTCAACTGAAAGTCCCAAAAACAGGGAAACTTCATGAGGTGTATACAACTTCTCGCCAGAGAAATATTTGGGTTGTTCGTCGTTATGTATAGCAGCCATGATCATTATCCATATTCTGAAATACTGTATTTACAAAGTGCATGCCAAAAGGTAACTACCTAGGAAACCTTATCCCTTTGTTACGTAGCTCCATCGATCTGGAGGGTGCATCCTCAATACTGTATAACCACACTTTCCATAATTAATGATTAGAGCGACAATTGACTAACAAAACTGCTGATTTTGCTAAATTCGTCCAATTATCGAGAAATTATTCTCGCAACTGAGAGTCCCAAAACTAGCCATCCATGAGTTGTGAAAGGATATTGAACTGCAAACTTTAGGTGGCGAATCTTTAGTCTTGAATGAATATTATTCCAGATGGGAACCCAGAAAAACAAATCGTTCACAACAATCGGATCGGAGTTCTTCGACAGAGACGCCCAGCAGGTTGCCCGAGACCTACTCGGAAAAGTTATTCGGGTAAGACAATCCGGGCACTGGTTGCAGGTCAGGATTATAGAAACTGAGGCTTACTATATTGAAGACAAAGCCAGCCATGCCCATCTTGGATACACCATGAATCGCAAGGCTCTGTTCATGCCTGCCGGAACTATCTATATGTATTATGCCCGAGGAGGGGATTCGCTCAATTTTTCATGTCAGGGAAACGGAAATGCTGTCCTAATCAAATCTGGGCTTCCTGTCATGAATGGACAGATTGATCCTGAGACCATCAAACTGATGCAAACCAATAATCCTTCCTGAGCAGGAGGTTTACGGGCAATCGAGAATTTATGTTCGGGACAAACTCTACTATGTAAGTCATTGGGACTCAGAGTACCCGATTGGAATACTAAAAAACTGCTTCCCGGAAAATTCGAACTCATTGAAGATGGATATATGCCAGATCAAATCATCCAAACTACCAGACTGGGCATCAATCCTATCCGGGATGCCCAACTTCCATACCGCTTTGTCGACGCACACAATGCAAAATATTGTACCAAGAATCCCCTGCGTGTTCGAAACTGGCAGAATGGGAATCAATACACTATCTTCAGCCCATGAAAAACCTACTCAAGCTCTCACTGCTCACTCTCCTCATCACTACTTCCGCTGGCTTTGCTTTGGATTCTCCAAATTCAATAAGTCTTGAGCAGCAACTTCAAGCACAGGGCTTAATCAGCATCCATAGCCTGGCTCCTGATATACTGGTTGAATTGAAGTATTCTACTCCGGACAATTTTCTGGGTGTAGACACCTATGGTGAATTGGAGAGCTGCTATCTCCAACCTGAAGCCGCCTCTATGTTGAAAACCGCCCAAGCCTTTTTGAAAAAGAGCCATCCCGGGCTAAGCCTGCTTATTTATGACGGAGCCCGACCACGATCTATACAACGCATCATGTGGGCTCTGGTAGTCAACACACCTTCCCAGGGATATGTCGCTGATCCTGACCGCGGTTCAGTTCATAATTTTGGCTCTGCCGTTGATCTAACTATCGCCACATCAAATGGTGTCCCCTTGGATATGGGCACTCCTTTTGATTTCTTTGGTGATTTAGCCCAGCCGAGATATGAACAAAAATTTCTCAGTGAAAAAAAGCTTTCTCAGGCTCAAATCGATAACCGCCTACTTCTCCGAGATGTGATGACTCAGGCTGGATTTCTGCCAATTTCGATTGAGTGGTGGCATTTTAATGCAGTTCCTGTAAAACTTGCCCGAACAAAATACAAAATCATCGAATAGGGAAGCAAATGACCTCCAAATCCATAGTTTTTTTAGTCCTGCTGATTTTTGGTCAGAGTTTCGGACTCTCGATGTCCAAGGAAGAAAATCTTTTTGCAGATGAATTTTCCAGACGTAGAGCCATCTTTATGGCTGAACTTCGCGACCTGAACGCCTGCGCTATCCTTCACTCAGCCCCTGTTTATGATCGAAACCTAGCCGTCGAATTTCCCTATCGTCAGGACTCTGATTTTTTGTATCTCACTGGCTGGGTACAAAACCAGACCATCCTGGTGATTACACCAAAAATGGATTCGGTGAATCAGGCTGAAGTAAGCTTCTTTGTTCCTTCCCGTGAGCCGAAGCGGGAAATCTGGACGGGTCCTAAAAAAGGTCTGTCAGAAGCCAGGATTTTACCCGGGGTAGATCAGGGTATTGAATACGATGAATTTTATGAACATCTGGGGAGCTTGATAACGGGCTATGATCGTCTGGTTATCTCCTACGGCAATGATGCCGAATTTAAGCTTGATTTTGAAAGGCAACTGAAATCGATATACCTTCGTCCAACGATTGTACAGGAAGCTGCCTCAATTTTAACATCCCAACGTCTGATCAAATCGGATCGAGAGATTCAATCTCTGGAACAGGCAATTAATATTACCGGCCAGGCTATTATTGAAAGCTGGCCGCTCATTCCGACTCTAAAATTCGAATATGAAGTCCAGGCGGAAATTGAGTACGGCTTTACTAAAAGAGGTGCCGCGCGCTTAGCTTTCCCTTCCATCGTTGCTGCCGGAAAAAATACTACTTTTCTGCACTATGAGGACAATCGAGGTGAACTTGTCTCTGGTGCTCTCATTCTGACTGATGTAGGTGCTGAATGGGATTATTATGCTGCAGATATCACCCGTACAGTGCCAGTCAGTGGCAAGTTCAGCCCGGAGCAGTCTCTGATATATGAACTGGTTCTGAAAGCCCAGCTCGCCGCAATTGGCACTGTAAAACCAGGATCAAGCTTTCACGCGACACATGATGTTGCAGTCGAAGTCATTACAGCCGGTTTGGTTGACCTTGGTCTCCTGAAAGGTGGGTTAGCGGATCTGATATCCCAAAAAGAATACCGTAAATATTTTATGCACGGAACTACACATTGGCTGGGTTTGGATGTCCACGACGTCGGTGGCCGTGTCGATTCAAATGGCAAGCCCCACATTCTAAAGGCGGGCATGGTGATAACGGTTGAGCCGGGCATTTATATCGGTGAATCTGAGGATGTCGAGCCAAGGTGGTGGAACATCGGAGTAAGGATTGAGGATGATGTGTTGGTCACAAAGAAAGGTTACAGAGTTTTAAGTGAATCCATTCCAAAAACAATTGCTGAGATTGAAGACCTCATGCAGCCCTAAGCGAGCGCTGATTTCTCAATAAGTTAAACGTTTGACATGGGAATAACAAAAATCTATATTGCGCGGCTTTGACAATGAACTTAGTATTGAACACATTGCCGAGAGGCAAATCAGAGCAGATCTTTGACAGCGTAGCACAGCTACAACAAGATGAAAGCATCGAGTGGAAACCACTCCAGCTTGAATTAAAGTTAGGCATCGACCGACAGGGTCAAAAT
>JABMOT010000165.1 GCA_013202385.1 Fidelibacterota bacterium | reverse complement strand
ATGTTATTTACCCTGAAGATGCGGAAAGAGTCATCAACGACATTGAATATTCCGCAAAACATTTGACCTACTTCACCTGTGAGTTTAGAGTGCAAATACCGGGCAAGCCAATTCAATGGATCTATTCCAGATCTTCGCCCGAGAAATTGGCTGATGGTAGCGTGACCTGGTATGGCTTTAATGCAGACATTACCGAGCGCAAGAGGGCGGAGAATGCCATACAAGAAAGCAGAGAGCGGGTAGCTGCGCTCGCCGATGCGAGTACGGAAGCTATATTTTTTTCAGAAAAAGGCGTCTGTGTCGACCAAAATCTTATGGCTAAAAAAATGTTTGGCTATTCGAAAAAGGAAGCTGTAGGGAAAATGGGGACGGATTGGATTATTCCTGAGCATCGAGATCTGGTAATGCAAAACATTTTATTAGGATTTGAAGGTCCATATGAGGTAGATGCCTTGCGCAAAGATGGGTCTACTTTTCATGCAGAGATTCGTGCTGGGATGTCGCAATATATGGGTCGTGATGTTAGAACAACAGCTCTCCGGGATATCACGAAGAGAAAACAGGCGGAACAAGAACGCGCAGCCCTGGAGGTCCAGCTCCGTCAATCACAGAAGCTCGAGGCAATTGGAACCATGGTGGGTGGCATTTCCCATGAGTTTAATAATGTGTTGCAGAGCATGTTTCTTTATGGAGGGCTTGTGCAAGATACTCTCCCTGAGAATGAAGAATTGCGCTTGAACTTTCAGCATATACTGGATGACGGGAATCGTGCCCGAGACCTAATCAAGCAGATTCTTACCTTTAGTCGAATGGCCAAGATAGACATGAGACCCCGCCCCCTACATGAAATGGTCATAGAGGTGCTTGTACTTGAACGCGCATCATTACCGGCCAATATTGATATCCAGCAGGATATCGACATGAACTGTGGCCTGGTTCTGTGCGACAAAACCCAGATTCACCAGATTATCATGAATTTGTGTAACAATGCTCAGCACGCTATGGCAGACCATGGCGGAACTTTAACGGTAAGTTTGAAACCAACACGAGCCTCCCTGGATTACAGTGACCTTGAAACCGATGCTTTAGAACTTAAGGTAAGTGACACGGGGCATGGGATAGACACTGCTGACCTTGAGAGAATCTTTGATCCCTTTTTCACCACAAAACAATTTGGAGAGGGCACAGGTCTTGGGCTTTCTGTTATTCACGGAATTGTAGAAATGATGGAAGGTCAGATCTTAGTGACCAGTAATGTGGGTGAAGGAAGCACATTCCGAATTCTTCTGCCGTTGACAGCTGAAGTTGAGAAGAATGAGCTTGTCGAGTCGGTTGGACAGACAGCTCTTGTTGGTCGCTCTATCTTGCTGGTAGATGATGACGATGCCATCCGGGATGTCACCCAGTTTGTTCTTATCCATGAGGGTAACTTTGTAGACAGTGCCGCAGATGGTGCGCAGGCTCTGGGGCTATTCATGGCCAACCCCGAGAAATATGATCTCATTGTCACCGATCAATCCATGCCTAAGATGTCTGGAGTGGAGCTGACAAAAGCAATCAGAAGGACCAATACTGAAATACCAATCATACTTTCTACTGGTCAGCTTGGTATCGAGAATAACGAAGAATTTAGAAATATTGGAATCTCTGGCTTTATCCAGAAACCCTGGACCGCTAATGAATTGATTGAGAGGATTCAGGAGTTGTAGAGTAGCTAATCGTTGTTAAATGATCCGCTCCAGCATCCTGTTTCGCGAGATTCCTTCCAGCAACCAGAACCAGAAAAGTCCTACTCACAGTCTCCTGCAGCCTACGGGAAAGGCCCTTCCAAACCCAGTTCGATCTCTTCCCAGCTTTGACCATGCTTGTTTATTTATTCATCGTGAGAATACAGATTAGATTTTGCTGGCTTTTGTTTGTCGGGTTAATTTGAACCTTCGAAAGCGGGGATAATGAATCTACAAAATAAGGATGGCATCACCGTGCCCGTCCTGTTAAGGGATAAACGAGTCTTTGTTTATTCTAGAAAACACAAATTATCAAGCTGGAGATTGCTTAAGGCAGGCAAAATCAGATTCTCAATGACTATGGAGTACAAAAGATGCCAGACATTTCTTCAGTAGGGCGACCACATTATCAACATTACGTCTGGGTGCTTTTAGCTGTGTGGACGCTGGGGTTTCTCAGTTCTTCAATTTGGAATATTAGCGGGATCAATAATAAACTTATGGAAGAAGCAAAATTACAGGCTTTGGTGGCCTTTAAAAAGGATGTTCAGTACCGGCTCTGGAACACAAATCATGGTGGCGTTTACGTGAAGGACAGCAAATATGCTACTCCGAATCCTTATCTGTTAGGAATTGCCGAGCGTGACAAGATCACAACGGATGGGGATTCTCTTACGTTGATCAACCCCGCTTATATGACCCGTCAACTTCATGAGCTGGAGTTTCAGGAATATGGAATTCGGGGTCATATCACCAGTTTGAATCCACTCCGGCCAGAAAACAAAGCCGATCCATGGGAGCGGGTTTGTCTGGAAGCATTCGAAGCCGGTGAGAAGGAGGTGAATTCCCTGGAGATGCTCGAGAATGAAGAATATTTTCGCTTCATGCGCCCCCTATTTGTTGAAGAGGCCTGCCTCCATTGCCATGCGCAGCAAGGCTATACACTAGGTCAAGTGCGGGGCGGAATAAGCATATCTATCCCTATGTTCCTGTTAAAGAATATTGCCAGAAAACAAATGCTCCAGGTTGGCCTGGCACACCTGGCCATTTGGTTTTTGGGAGTTCTGGGGGTGGGGTTTTCAATGTGGAAAATACGTGTGGCTGCCCAGAAGAAACAACGCTCAGATGAGCAGGTGATAGAATCAGAAAAGCGCTATCGGCTTCTGGCCACGGAACTCAAGGAATCCAACGATCTCCAGGAATTACTCATCGACATTATCACGCATGATCTCAGGAACCCGGCCGGTGTTATTCAGAGTCTTTCTATAATGTTGAGTGAGGAGATTCCTGAGAATGAAAAGCTCCAGCTTATCCAATCAAGCAGTAATCGCCTCATGGCGGTTATGGAGAATGCCCAGGCGCTTGCCCAGGCTTCAGGAGGAGAATCGGTTTCCAAAGAATCCCAATCCCTAACCCACATTATCACAGATGTTGCCAGGGAATTTTCATCAGCTTTAAAAAACGCTGGTATGACTTTGAGTCTTAATCTGGAGCATGAGCTGCAAGCCCCTGTAAATCCAATCATTTCAGAAGTATTTGTGAATTATATCAACAATGCCATCAAGTATGCTTCCGCAGGCAAACGCATTATCATAGATGCTCAGGATGATGAGGATTCATTCATCATTCGTGTTAAAGATTTTGGGGAAACCATCCCCGCCGAAGATCGTGACAAGGTATTCATGCGCAGTTTTCAACTCTCCAGGGCAGCCAAACAGGGTCGTGGGTTGGGGCTTGCTATCGTGAAGCGAATCGCCGTAGCACATGAGGGCGAGGTCTGGGTGGAGCCTAACACACCAGAGGGTAACAGCTTCTGTCTTCGCATCCCCCGCTAAATGATGTCAATAATATATTTGCACCGCGAAGCTCTCAGCTTTTCTTGTATCAGGGGCTGCATCCCATAATCAACGACATTAATCCATTTACTCTTTAGGTCAATTTCAGAATGCTGGGAGTGGTTGTGAACCTGGATTCGTTTCACACTTGCAATGCTCTTTACCAGGGTGCCAAGATATTCATACACGATCAAAAGATGGTTTAATACTCAGAACTTCGAATACGAAGCTACAAATAATTGGTATATCCATAATGGGGGACTGTTTCCAGAGCTTGCTCATGATTTTTTCCATGAATTGGACCGATTCAAATCAACACGCCAAGCTCAAGCATCGAAGGGTGGTTAGTGCTGTTTGCGCAAAATGCTCATCCTAATGCCTTGGGTCTTTCGCTACCCACATCCTGGCTTTTGTGCAACCACAATATCTGTATCTTGATCGTACGCGTCCGTATTTTTCGCAATTCTCTCATTTTTGGCCTTTTCCCACAGTCTTGTTAGCCAACTGTTGAGAATATTGCCGGGATTACATGGAGTGCTATATCAACTGATAAATGAGCGATAATGGCCGCAAATAGACTTCTTCGCCAATAACACCATCCATAAAAAACGCCAACCGTTTCCTGAAAAGAGAAATCTTGCAGTCAATCTCAGCTTTTTAACCTTGCTTGGTGGTCG
Source organism: Fidelibacterota bacterium (assembly GCA_013202385.1). Taxonomy (GTDB): domain Bacteria; phylum Fidelibacterota; class UBA8477; order UBA8477; family JABMPR01; genus JABMPR01. The sequence continues at coordinate 130 of JABMOT010000165.1, read as the reverse complement.
ATCCTCCTACGCTCTATCGAGCAAGTACGGGATGCTCCAATCCAAATCACAATCAGTGCAATCCGTGTAATCCGTGGTTTCTTCTAAAAGGATGTGGTGTGAAGAATACAGGGACGAAATTTCGCTTTGT
>JABMOT010000164.1 GCA_013202385.1 Fidelibacterota bacterium | reverse complement strand
TCAGTGGATGGGATTTTACAACGCTATGGAACGGTAGTGTTAATATTGCCACCAAACACGGACTTGATCTTAACGCCGTAAGTAACTCGAACTTCTCAAATAACACATTTGATGGCATTGGCGTTGGCATCTATGTCTTAGGTGCAGGATCATATACCACGGTTCATAATAACAGTATGATCGGTTGTGGCTCAGGCTTTGCCTCTCAAACTTATGCCAACAACAACCAGTGGACAATAACCGACAACATCATGACAAACTCCCCAAGTAGTTGGGCTATTAGTTATAATGGTTCTCCCCTGGAAGTATCCGGCAATGACTTTACGGGGTCCGTAAATGGAATTTATTTCCAGGGAGCCAATAATTTTACAATGCAGGGAAATAGTAATGTTTGGGATCTGGCAGGTGGCGGTACAGCCCTGAGCATTAACTATACAAATGGCTTTACCGTTGATGGTTTGACAGCTGTTGGCGGTGGCAATCGTGCTGTTTCGGTTACCAATAGCAACAATATCATGGTGGATGGACTGGAAACCTGTGGGTATAATGAAGGCATCTATTTTCAAGCTGGAAGCGGGCACACAGTAAAAAACAGTAGTTTTTCTGAGGCTGGTTCTGGTGTAACGGTTTATCCAAACACCACTGTAAGTGTTATAGATAACAATTTCCACAATGTTAGTACAGATGTTTCATATAATCCAACAAATACAAACGTAACCATCAGTGGTTCACAAACAGTGTCTAGTGCTACCTGGTGTCCCGCAGCTCCAAACGCATTACCTGTTGCTGATGCTGGTGCTGATCAATTGATCGAAAGTCTCACCGGTAGCGAAAATGTCAGCTTAGATGGAACTGGCTCAAGCGATCCCGATCAAGACAACCTGACATATAGTTGGGTCTTAAACGGATCAGAAGTTTCACAGGCTGCGTCGTTCACGACAAGTCTGGGTTATGGAGTTCATACCTTCACATTGACAGTTGATGATGGAATTAGCGGAACAGACAACGATGATGTTGTGGTTTCTATAGTTGATCCTCTCGTAGCCTACTGGAAAGCAGAAGGAAATGGTGTTGATGAGACCCCAAATAATAATGATGTTTCACCTGCTGGGAGCGGTGCCGTTACTTATTGTATTGGCGCTGATGGCCAGGGTTTCGAATTTACTGGTTCAAATTGGATGGAAATTGCCGACAAGCCTTCTTTGAATATTGGAACCGGTGATTTGGCCATTGTCATGTGGGCAAAACTCACCGGGGCAAGCGGAATTGAAACACTGCTTGACAAACGAGACCCCAGTAACGGTTTTAAAGGTTATGTCGTTTATACCATCAACAATGGTTTTGTTGGAGCACAGATAAACACTGGGAATAATTACCTCAACTGGATATCACCCATCAACATTGCAGATAGTCAATGGCATCATATTGTGTTTACCATCGACCGTGATAACACCGCAGGTGGCTACATTACTGTTGATGGAACCCAGACCTATACATTTGATCCAACCGGTTTTGTTGGCGATGTTAATAATGCCGCGCCACTTAGGATTGGCGGTCGCAATGATGGTCTTGAAAACTGGGTCGGTTGCATAGATGATGTCCGTCTGTACAACCACGCCTTCACTCCCACAGAGATTGCTGATGATTTTAACAACGTCACCCCGCCCACAAATGCAGCACCAATTGCAGATGCGGGTAACGACATGGAGCTTGGATGTGTTCTCGAATCTGCTGAAGTCACGCTTGATGGTTCTGATTCAAGTGATCCTGATGATGACGCCTTAACCTATAGCTGGAGTCTTGGTGGAAATGAAGTGAGTACCCTGGCTTCATTCACTGCAAGTCTCGCCCCTGGAACATATACCTATACTCTAACAGTAAATGACGGTACGCTATCCGCCAGTGCTGAAGTAACAATAACACTTAATGCAGATACTCAGGCACCGACCCTGGCACTAACAGGTGACAATCCCTTCAGTCTGCCCATGTATACAATCTTTACTGATCCCGGTTTTACCGTCAGCGATAATTGTGACGGTGATCCATCTGTAACGAGTGTCAGCAATCTGAATGAAAATATTCCAGGCAGCTACACGCTTACCTATACAGCAACCGATGCTGGTGGTAATGCCAGTACAGCAGAGCGGATCGTCAATGTGATCAATACAGCTCCAACCGCAGATCCTGTTAGCGAGGTTATTCTCTCCTTTGGAGAAGATCTTCTGACTGCAGACCTTGATCTCGCCACAGTGTTCGCAGATGTAGATGTGAATGATGTGTTGAGCTATGCTTTCACAAGCTCAAATGCAACGGTTGCTTCAGTGAGCCTGAGTGGTTCAGTTCTTTCCATGAGCGCTCTTGATCTGGGTGTGTCAAATATTTCCATAACAGCCACAGATCCCTGGGGTGCGCATGTTACAACGTACTTCACTTTGACTGTAAATGTTACCTCCACTCTTGCAGATGCTCTACTGTTTGCACAGTCTGAAATCAAAATCAAAAAGGATGTTGAAGTCTATAGCGGAAACCTGCTGGTTAACGAAGGCTCTTCCCACGGCAATCACCATGATGATGACGAAGACGATGACGAAGACGATGATAACGATGAAGACGACGACCGTCACGGGAACGGACATGATGACGATGGCGATGATCACGGTCGCTATCAACTGAGCCTGGATAAAGACAGCCATGTTGCTCCTGGCTATGCCTTGATGGCAGATCGTATCGATATCAAACAAAACACCCTGGTTGAGAGTGATGTCTATGCCAATGATCTGGATAATAGCGGTGATATCACCGGTGATATTTTCGGAGATATTGTCACGCCTCTCTTTGCAACGCTGCCTCCCTTTAAGTCAGGCGCAGCCGGCAGCCAGAATATCACAGTTAACAAGAACCAGACCCTTGAACTGGCGCCAGGTGATTATGGGCGTATATATGTAAAAGATCGTGGAACGATTACTTTTACAGGTGGCATCTACAACATTGAAAAGCTCGAAGCACAGAAGAGTAGCCATGTTCGTTTTGAAACAGCTACAGAAGTACGTGTTGAAGATGAAGTGAAGCTTGCCAAAAATACGTATGTTGGTCCAGCAGGCGGCTCATACATTGGTGCTTCTGATATCATCTTCTATATCTCTGGGGATCATCACCACTCAGCCAAGCTTGAGGAAGATGTTGTGTTCTACGGAACGATCTACTCTCAAGAGGGCGAAGTAGAGCTTAAGAAGGATGTCTCTTTCACAGGATCTATTCTGGCTGAGAAAATCAGCATAGACAAAGACTGTGAATTAACGGTGGATAGTTACTTCTCCAGCACGAGCGGCGGTGGCGTATCTAAAGCAGCTGGTCGTCTTGCCTGGGTTGAGCCCGAAATGGAAGCAGAAATTCCATTGGCTTCAGGCCTCAATGGCAATTATCCCAACCCCTTCAACCCTAGCACAAGCATTGACTTTGCTTTGAGTCAGGCTGGGCAAGTCTCACTAAAGATCTATGATATTCGTGGAGCTGAAGTTGCTGACTTGGCCAGGGGTTTTCACGAAGCGGGTTATTACAGTATCTCCTTCAGCCCTGAAAATCTGAGCAGCGGTACCTATCTGTATGTGCTTGATTCCGGGTCATTCCGAGAGGTGAAACGGATGGTGTATCTAAAATAATACGACAATCCTAGCGTAAAAAAGTAATGCCCCTGACCTTAACAATCAGGGGCATTACTTTTTCCAGATTAAAGCCTCATTTAAAAGAGAATTTATTTTGTTGACCGCACCCTGCCATAGACAGCAGGACACCCCTCGAACCCCAAAATAGATAAACAGAACAAGCACCTCTGGCTGGCACAATGAACCCAGACTGCTCTATTGAATCGGAGAACGAGTCACAAGGCTGGAGTTAGGTCGTTTTAATCTGGAATATTATTCTTGAATCGCTATGCTTGAATGCCATAAAATCCCCAAGTGCAACACTCTCGTTAAGCATGGATACCCTGACCTCGGAATAGCTCAAAACTTGCCCCGATTTAATTGATTAACTTTTCAAGATAAGGAATAATTGGGATAATCAAAATATCGCTTGTTACGAGTGCACCCATCATCCTCCCATGGAGGGAGGAAAGCTTTAGAACGTCATAAACACTGCTTAAGATTCGTTTTTATCAATGGCTCCTGAGACTTTTCGCCTGAGGTATCCCTGAAAGAAGGTGTTCAGGAGTGGAACCATGCTGAGCTTTCTGGGGATATAAACGGTTTTTTTATCTCTTTCTATTGCCTGGATAATTTGTTCCACACATTCCTCAAGACTCACAGATTCATTAGTATGTTTCCTGGCAGAATGAGCATGCTTTTTACCATCTGAACCAAATGCGTTGTCCCTGAGATTCGTCCCTCTGATCCAACTCAAGACGGCCTCAAGAATTGAAATTTCACCCTGTAACTCCATATCGAGAGTAGCCAAAAATCCATGCAAAGCATGTTTTGAGGCGACATAGCCGGAATGGTTCGGAAAACCCATTAATGCCTGAGCGGTGGAGCAGCTTACGATTTTCCCCTTGGTCTCTTTGAGATAGGGAAGGGCGACATGACAACAATTAACAGCGCCCAGATAATTAACGTTTAACAAATCCTGGAAAAACGTGATGTCAGAGATATCCTCAAAGCGTGCCCACATGCTGACGCCTGCATTTAAGACAAGTCCATCCAGTTTTCCATAGCTTTCAATGGTTTGTTTCATCAGGTGGCGGCAGGCATCAAGATCAGTGATATCGGTTTGTACGGCACGTGCAGAACCACCTGCTGCCTGAATGGAACCAATGACCCGGGTAAGCTCATCAGCCCTGCGTGCTGCACAAACGACCTGAGCACCTTTCTGAGCCAGTACTACAGATAGGTGTTCGCCAATACCGGAGGAAGCTCCGGTCACTATGAAGACCTTTCCAGCTAGGTTCATCTCTATCCTTGGAATATTTGGAGTTTACTCCGAAAACACATTATTGGCGACGCCAAATATATTTTTTGGGTCATGAGCTGTTTTTACCTGCTTTAACATTTCAATACTTGCAGGGGAAATAGTGCCCTTCATAAAATCTTTACGAAGCTTGCCAACGCCATGATGATGGGATATGGAACCACCTGCTTTCATGATTGCCTCCCTCATTGAATATTCAATTGAATTGAAAATTTCAACAGGATCCTTAACGCCCTTGACACTCATTGCAAACATAAAATAGATACAAACACCTGTGTGATAGATCTGAGGTACACGATATGAAAGATAGGGTTTCCCAGGGATATTGTGCTTTTTGTGAAGTTCGTTGAGTCGATTGGCAGCCGCTTCACACACTTCGTTAACTTTGCTCCAGGGAACCGAAGTTTCCATGGTTTCACCAATAATACGATAACGAGTCATAAAGTCTCTGATATAGGC
>JABMOT010000017.1 GCA_013202385.1 Fidelibacterota bacterium | reverse complement strand
GACTAATTATAAAGGATAAACAGGCAAGTGAAGAATATTTCAACAATTCAGTTCGATTCAACAATGCCGTGATTAAAACCATGGAAAAAGACCGTTTTAGCAGGACTCAACTATTTTTGAAAGAATGTTTTTTTTATTTGAAATAGATTAGGGCGGTGATAGTTTTCGCGACAGTTGATTAAGATTTTGGCAACAGAAATTCTGAATATTAACACCTTCACCGAAATCCCCAATTTTATTGGGGCTGAAAATTGTGTTTTAAATCACATGGGCTGGCCTGTTAATACGCAGAAATTGTCTCAATCCAATAATAATGAAGGAGGATAAAAGATGACAAAGAGGCTACTATCATTGGTGGCTGTTGTAGCGATATTTTCTTCCATGGCCTTTGGCCAGGTTAGTGGAAAAATCGTTGGAACAGTGTATGATTCAAGTCAAGAAGCACCTTTAGGCTTTACGAATGTTGTGGTTCAAGGAACCTCACTTGGTGCTGTCTCGGATGAAAATGGACGCTATGTAATTTTGGACGTGCCCCCGGGTACCTACAAATTAGTGTGTACCTATATTGGTTATTCTCCTATGGAGATTACAGGATTAACAGTTATAAGCGGTTTGACGACCAAACAGGATTTTCAGATGCAAACTGAAGATGTTGTGGGTCAGGTTGTTACTGTTATTGCCGAAAAGCCACTTATCAATATGAACGCAACCAACACGACCCGTGTTATTGATGCTGAGCTTATGCAGAATGTTGCTGTTCGCGGCGTCCAAAATGTCGTTGCCATGCAGACGGGCGTTGTGCTCACTGATGGCGATATCCATATCCGTGGTTCAAGATATCAGGATGTGGCGTATTATGTTGATGGCGTTTATATGAATGATGCCTTTGACATGCGGAATACCAGCAACGTATCCAATGTTGCTATGGAAGAAATCCAACTCCAAACTGGTGGTTTTTCTGCACAGTATGGTAATGCCAATGGTGGAGTGGTTTCAACAACTACCCGCACAGGTGGCGAAAAGATGTCAGTAGATTTTGAAGTAGTACAAGGTCTGGGAGCAGCAGACGACGGTACTGATGATAAACTCTATTCACTAGGGTACAGGTTATACAATGTAAATGTTGGTGGCGCTCTTGGATCCAAGATTCGTTATTTCGTGAATTACGAAAACCGGACGACTGATGATCCTAGACCTTCTAGCGCACCTCATTATAGCATGGATCGTACTGAATTCGATATTGACTGGGATAAATTCACTTTTTCCCATAACGATGCAGAAAACAAAGATTATGCTGTTGGCGAATTGTGGGTTGATGGTGTAAAGGTCGGTGACGTACCCATGGGACTTCACTCAGTGCTGGAAACCACAATTGAAACCATGTTATCCGATTATTATGGCGACGATTACGAAGCTATCGATGCAGTCAAACTGGCCTCGACCGCAGACGATAAACAATATCTTGTGAATGGCTATAGCAATTTCCAGGAACTTCATGGAGCCCGGAAAAATGTGGGTTCCGTAAGAAATACGGTAGCAGGAAATATCACGTTTGATCTCAAACCATTTAAGGTCAAAGTTGGTGGAAACTTGAATTCAACCGAATCTCATGGTTATACCAATATTGATTATGCTACAACGCTGCTAAATGCTGCTTACAATCGTAAAGCAGTATCCATGCAGTCCTCGTTTTACACAAATGTTTCATGGATACTTTCAACTAAATCATATGTGAAGGCCAACCTCGCCCTATTCAATTATGAGGAAACTTTTGGCGATGATCACCATTGGGATGATGTTGAAGGCTATGGCGATCCTACGGACCCCTATAATAAATATTTGAGTGCTGTGGGACAAAATCCCTTGGCTGTTGCCCAGCTTTCTGAATATTTATCCTACGGTCGGGTGTGGGATGACTACTCCCACCAGGTTTCATCATACATGGGTCTATCACTTGATTATTTGAATCAGATCGATGCCCATGAAATCACAACTGGTTTCGAGTATCGGGGTAACACGATCAAATATTATCGTGTAGGTCAACCGATAGAACTGGCTGAGGGTCTAGGTACTGGCACATTGAGTGATTCCGCGAAATATATCACTTATCGCAATGCCTATACCGAAAATTTCGGTTTTGATCTTTTTGGTGAAGAGAATACCTCAGGTAACAGTTATCAGGAGCCTGGTGAACCCACTATTTTTGGTGCCTATATCAACGATAAAATAGAGTTGAAGGACCTGGTCGTAAACCTGGGTGTGCGTTATGAGTATTTTAATCCAAATACTGACGCGCCAGACGACTGGTATGACATGCACATGGATAGTGAAGGCCGAATTGATCGTGAAGCCAGCAACTACAATCCTGTAGATGCTGATATACAAATTAATCCACGCTTGGGTCTATCATTCCCAGTTACAGACAAAACAAAATTCCACGCTCAATATGGAAAATTCTCTCAGCATCCCAATCTGAACAGATTGTATCTGTCTGATGTGGTCTTTGCGAACAATTTTAAATCGGGTAATTATACCATTTCGCCCAACGCAAAACTCGCCTCTGAAAAAACGACCCAATACGAAGTTGGTTTCTCACAGGTAGTTGGTGCAAGTGTGGCAATAGACGTTACGGGTTTCTATAAAGAAATTCGAGACTATACGCAACTCAGAAACCTGTATGGTGCCAAGTTGGATGATGCTGAATTTGTATGGGCTCAATACCAAAATGGTGATTATGGTGTCGTTAAAGGAATGTCAATTGGTTTAGGAATGAAACGTGTAAGTGGCTTAACAGCTAACTTAAGTTATACGGTTTCGTGGGCCGAGGGAACGGGTTCAGATCCTACATCAAATTTTTACGTTGCCTGGCAGTCTGATCAGGGAGAAAATGGCTTCCCAAGCTTAATCAACCCGCTTGATTATGATCAGCGTCATACAGGTACTCTCATGCTTGATTATCGCCTGCCAAAGGTTATGGGAATGCTGTCCAATACTGGAATCAATATGATTTACAGTTTTGGTTCAGGTACAACCTATACACCCTCATCCATTGAATCATCTCTATTTGGGCGAGGCGAAATATATCCTCAGGCACCCATTAATAGTGGTGTTACACCATGGACAAGCAATCTTGATATCCGTCTGGATTCTGGAGTTAAGCTTGGCTCAATTGATATGACAGTGTATTTGCTGATCCAGAATGTTCTGGATGCTCAGAATGTCATAAACGTATATAGCGGGACTGGTGATGCTGGTACTGACGGATGGTTATATACAGATCCTGGTAAATCTTACCTCTCAGGAAACGCTGCGAAGGAAGATTATTACCTCAGTCAAGTTCGTGATCCCGCCAATTGGGACAAACCACGCTCAGTCCAACTGGGTGTGAAGATGAATTTATTCCAGGGAGAATAATTGATGAAAAATATGAAGAGAATCCTAGCGTTCTTGCTAATTACCACGCTGGTCTCTGCTCCTTTATTTGCAGGAGTGTCAGAGAAAAGCAACAGAGCAGGAATGGGCAAAGCCTCAAGCCAATCGACGGGAGCTTTTGACGGCAACCGAATTGACGATGATCTTGAGAATAACGGTATGATTGTTTCCCAACGTATCTCAGGTCACTCAGGGTTGCAATGGCCTGCTGGTAACGCAACTTATACAATTTATGCCTCTGGTATCTGGCTGGCCGGTATGGTGAATGATACCATCCGAACAGCAGTCGCAGAGTATGGTCCTGAATTTACATCGGGTCCCTGGGGCGCTGATGGAAATGATCCATCGGATATATTGTATAAGGTCAATAAAAGTGATCTGCTTGATCCAGGCGCGAACCCTGATTTTGCAGCTTGGCCCGTTGGAAAAGGTGCTCCTTGGGTAGATGTGGATAATGATGGTGTTTATAATCCAATGCCTGCTGGTCCCGATCATCCAGAATTTATTGGTGATCAAGTCATCTATTATGTCATGAACGATGGTATTACCACTGATCACTCTATTTTTAGTACGGAGCCACTTGGTCTTGAAGTTCAGATGACGATCTGGGGTTATGACAGAGTCGACGCTTTTGGTGACATGATGTTCGTGCGTGCGCGTATATTTAATAAGGGTGGAAATGATATCGAAGACGCTTATCTCGGTATTTGGTCAGATCCCGACCTTGGAAATGCTGGTGACGATTTTGTTGGTTGTGACCTTGACCTCAGCCTTGGCTTCTGCTACAATGATGGCGCAGACAATGCGTATGGTTATAGAGCGCCTGCAGTTGGATATGATTTCTTCCAGGCCGCTTTCCCAACCGGTGACCCGGCTGACCAGCAGTTTTGCTTTGGCGAACTGAAATCTGGTTATTCGAGTCTGCCCATGTCATCCTTTGTGAAATACATCAATGGTGATGATATCTATACAGATCCTAATGATGAAACAGAAGCATATAACTACATGCAGGGTTTCAAACGTGATGGATCACCTTTTATCAACTCCGCAACAGGTGAACCTTCAAAGTTTGTACATCCCGATGATCCGAATGATAATATTGATGGAACAGATAATATTTGGGTTGATGGCGATGATAATGCTGCCGATGACCGTCGTTTTTTAATGAATGTAGGTCCATTTGATTTCGCCGCTGGCGATTCAGCAGAAGTTGTGTTTGGTATTCTGCATGCACAGGGCAATAGTGCTCTGGGATCTGTCTCCCTTCTCAAGTTCAATGATAAGTATGCTCAGTCTGCTTATGATGCAAACTTTGATCTACCAGAAGCACCTCCAATACCTGAGCTAAATGTTAGCCGTGCGAGGGGCGAGATTATCCTGGGATGGGAAGACAATGCGGAAGACTATTCGGTTTATGTAGTCGGAAACAACACGTATTACAATTTTGAGGGTTACAATGTTTATCAACATGAAACCTCAATTGGTGTCGGAGCAAAAACTCTGGTTGCCAACTTCGATTTGAAAAATGGTGTTACCACAATCAAGGATGAAGTATTTAGTACTGAATATAGTGATGTGCTAGTCCTGCCAATTCAATTTGGTACAGATTCAGGATTGAAACGCTACGTATCGATTAAGACGGATGTTCTTAACGGTGGTATCCCACTGGTAGATGATAGGAATTATTATTATTCTGTAACTTCATACGGATATAATGGTTTCGCAGCTCCGGCTGTTCTTGAATCCAGTTCTCCAATTGTCAGCGTGCGACCTCAAACAGATGTTAATATCGATCCTAATGAGGCGACTGGGGCAGCAGATTATACCGTAACTCACATCGGTACTGCTGATGCATATGCCCAGGTGACGGTTGCTAATCCCTATCATCTGATTGGTGAGGATTACGAAATATATTTCGACCAGCAACATTATTACAGAAATCTAGCAGGTCTCTGGCTTCATACTGCCTATGCGGACTCAGTTGGAAGGCTCGCCAAAGCTGCTGATATAACCGGTACTGTTGTTACTGGTGCCGCTATCGCTTCAGCATCCGTGGGAACTATTGACTTGATCTTCAGCCTGAGTTATGCCTCACCCGATGGCGCCTGGATTGATGGATTTGAGCTTGATTTAGCAGACAACTTAACCATTAATAGCTGGGGTACCGTTGAGGGTGCTTATAGTTCTTATGGTCTTGGTTCGGGTCAGAACAGTGTTAATTCCGATGGAACAATGGCAGCTGGTAATGTCATTGCTTGGGGTGATTCTGCCCGCTCCACCTTTGGTGCCGTTGAAGGAGATGTCCAAGTTCTCGTGAATGTTGATGCTTTCACATTCCCCCTCGCCACAGATTACAAGGTGTTTGATGATGGTTATGGTACTATCGTTGATGTAGCAGGAACGATCTCTATTACCGAGCTCGGTTACGAATACAAAACGATCAAGCATTGGAATTTGGGTTACGAGGGCGGCACAGCTCTCATCGAGGACCAAACCACACTGAATGGTATCCAACATGAATATGTAGACGCAGCAGGCGCTTATCACGCAGGCGGTGCCGTTGGTACTACCTCCATAGCCGTTGTTGACGGAATCCAGGTTGAAGTTGGGGGTAGTTATGACGCTCCCATTAATTTCGCGTCTCTTAATTTGAGCGAAAATCCACTGGGAGGAACATCGCTTTCCTCAAGTAGTAATACTGCGAATATTGATATCCAGAACTACACCATCTTTGGTGGTACGATCACCAGTATGGCCATCGATAACTTCGGTGTTGGAACAAGGTCAATCGATGAACTTCAGGAAGATTTGGAGCTGCGCTTTACCGGTGTTTTGGATACCAATGTAGTAGGTGGTCAAACCCAGATCACCGTTGCCTCTGGTGGTTCAATGGCCACAATATTCAATTTCGCTGGAGGTTTTGCTGCGCATCCCCTTGCAAATGGTGCCACAAGCGAATTTATGGTCCGGGTTCCATTTGAAGTTTGGAATGTTGATAAGAATATTCAAATAAACTTGGCTTTCCGCGATCGTACTCAAAGCGCAACTTCCGAGCCTTTTTATGCCTGGAATATGGTTAACAGAATGTACGCCGTTGTTGTAAATACGCCATACGATCCTGATACACCGATCCCGGGTATCTGGGACGGAACTGCTGATCCATTGAGTGATCTGGCGACATGGGTCCTGGTTTTCTATGGAACCAACTATAATCTTGGTGATGTGGTTCAGATTGCATACGATAATCCACTACAATTGGGCGTGGATAAATATACATTCACAACCTCTGCACCTCTCGCGAAAGCAACTGACATGGATATGGTCAAAGTTTGGCCTAACCCATACTTTGGATATAATCCTGAAGAGAGAACACCCCTTGAGAATAATATTCACTTCATCAACTTACCGTCCGAAG
>JABMOT010000163.1 GCA_013202385.1 Fidelibacterota bacterium | reverse complement strand
TTCTGGAGAAAGAGTTTGAAATATATTGAGACCCTGGTGGATCAACTGGAAGCATTGTTGTGAACCATTTCACCCAGGCGGGGATTAAAAGCCCCGCCTGGATAATCAATATTTATCGAGGGAGTCGCGCATGAAGATCAATGGTTCAACGAGCACTGAAACCACGTTAACTGAAATTGGTGAACGACTGCTGAAGCAGCGTCTCGGGGCTAATCTGACCCAGGCTGCTCTGGCGAAAAAAGCTGGGGTTTCAAAACGAACCATTGAAAGGATTGAGAGCGGTTCTTCAATCCAGCTATCAACCCTGATTCAGGTCTTGCGTGTCTTTAATCTGCTTGAAGCTCTCGTTGTAGCTCTACAAGACACCATGGACCTGAAAACAAAGACACCGCCACTCAAAGAAAAAGCACCCCAAAGCTCTGACTCAAGTCAAACACCACAGCAAATGAACAAAAGTCGATCATGGGGTTTTGAGAGCGGGCGCTAATTCTTCCATATGGCGCTATGTTCCTGTTTTTGATTTATTTATGACCTTAACAGTCAGAACCAAATTAGGGCACTAAGTTTTTTCCAGACTGCTTTTAACGCCTCGCACACTTTCGTATTGAAGCATATAGCGCATCATTCGAAAGGCGATAAAGTCTGGACTTAACAGGCGGATTCCCCTGGCCAGAAAAAAGACAGGGCGCGTAAAGAGGAACATCATCATCGTTCTGGAGATCGGCGAAACGGGGGTATGGCCAACCAGCTTAACGAAGCGACAAGGCAAAACGGCGTATAAATCAGGGTAATGCTCCACCAGTTTGGGAATGCCCTCTTTGCCAAACTCAAATTTAGATTGCATGCTTGTTCTCAGTGGAGCGTGCAGGCAATAAGCCAGGGCTTCGGGCTGATATAAGATCACGTTTTTACCGAGAGAGCTAATGCGGTAAGCCAGATCAATATCTTCAGCTTCTGGGTGGTCAATGGATTCTCTGTGACCCCCAGCTGTAAGATACGCCTCTCTGCGTACTGAAAAGTTAGCTGTATTCACATAACGTAATGGTGGCGACGTTCTGCTTCCAGATCGAGAAGCCCAGCGCCGGGTGCTTCGATAGTCACTGTCCAAAAATCGAAACCAGCGGTTCTTTTTCACAAATTCTGGCATAAAAATCTCGCCCATGACAGCCAAGATTTCGCTTGATTCATAACCCTGGGCATGCCGATACAACAAACCCGGTGAAATCTCCAGGTCCCGATCGAGAAACAGGACGATTTCATTTTTTGACTCCGCAACACCAAGATTGCGTCCTGTAGCTCGATTGCTACCAGGTTCGGCAGAGACAAATTTTAGATCATAGGAAAAATGATACGCTTTTAACATCGCTTCAACTTTGGTAGAAAGGCCAGCCAGTACGAGAATAACCTCGAACTCGAGCTCATCATGTTCAAGACGTTCACAATCTGTCAGGATGCGCACGCAGGCTCCTGGATCAGCATTGCTAAAGATAACGAGGCTTAGTCTAGGCCACTTCATCTGGCAACTCCTTGATCCAGCCCTGGTTCTGGTAAATTCCGTATATGGATCGCATTACTGCAGAAACACTATGGGTTTTTTCCACCCAGGTCCTACCCGCCACCTTCCTTTTCAAGAGCTGTTCTTTATCATCAATCAAAGCGACAAGCTCTTCATAAAGCGTTTCCTTGTGAACATTAACAAAGGGGTGTTCACCCAAAAAGTTATCGTACTGAGGGATCAGGTTGGTACAGCAGGCCAGACCCATTGAAAGGGCTTCTACAGAATTCATACCATAGCCCCAGCCACCCAGGTTGGAGACCTGGTCAATATAAATATCACACGCGGCCTTCCTTTTTAAGGTGATGTCATGAGGCTGGTTTTCAATGAACACAAATTCAACCCCATGGGTTTTTTCTAATCTTTGACAAGCTTCAATAATAATATCCGAACCCTTCCAGTATCGATCCCGGGTTGCGTGACAAATCTTCAGGGGGGTGTTCAGTTGAAAACGAGCTTCGTGCTTTTCCACCTCAAATGGTAAAAAAACGTATTTCATCTTGGGGTGTTTTTCCAATAGGTCCAGTTCGCTGGAGGTGTTGATATCCACCAATGCATCAATCCAGGGGAAGATCCCCCGGGTGCGCATGTCGACACCATGGTAGTTGGCAACAAGATGTTTTCCCTGAGCCTTAAGCTCTTTAAAAGGCCAGGCAGAGGTCCTTAAAAAACCGTGTCCACCTTCAAGATGATAGATATCGTAATCCAGAAGATTATGTTTTTTAAACGCGGCTTTTAAGAATGGCTTCCAAAGCAGGTCCCTCAATTGAAAGAATGTTTTTCTGCCTAATGGCGGATTCCATTGAGGTGGATAACCCCTGGCTTCTTCATAGACCTGGTCTTGATCAAGAACAAGTGACTTTGTTCTCTTGAATGCTTTTGACTTTGGCAACAAAGGTAAATCAAGACAGATGTCTTCTGGGAAACCCTCCGCTGTGGGAAATAGCGTTACGAAATTAGCCACATTTCCCAATTTCCGGTGAGCCTCTACAAAAAGCTGCAGGGTTCCAGCCGTATTTTCCGTTCTGAGATAAAGGATCTTTAGCGGGCGTCCCATGCGTTCCTCATGATCAAGTGGAGATACAAACGGTAGGTGATTACCGCCAGGTGTTTGTCGCGTTCAATCAGCCTGGAGAGCCTTTTTTCTGCCAGACGTGTGAGCCCCAGGCTTGACAGAAGCATCCAGGTCCAGGGTCGAACCAGAATTATCTTTTCTAAAGCGGGATGTTTTTTTAATAGGTTGGGCAAGCCCGTGTGGCCGTACTCCTGAAGACGCTTGCGAATTGAGCTGTGGCTTCCCAGCTGAACACGTTGGACGGGGAAACCTTCAATCAAAATCCTTTTCTTGAAACCTGCCAGATCAAGACGATAAATGAGATCCATTTCGTGACCTCCATAGTGTTGCATGGACTCATCGAATCCTTTCACCTTGCAAAAGGTCTCCTTTTTAATAATGGCGGCAGCAAACTGGCTCTGTTTTATCGGGATGTTATTTTCGCTATTTTTTATCCGTCCCTTTTGATCAGACAAAAATTCCTGAAAATGGTTGGCCGATATTTCTGGGGCTTGAACAAGAAGATGTTGGGCAAAATCGAAAGTATTATCACGTATAAAAATCTTTAGCTGGGTGATGTAGTCCTCAGGAATCCTCAAAAACACTGAGAGCAGGACAACATACCCTCCCCTGGCTTTTCGAACTCCCAGATTGCGAGCTGCAGCGACCCCTTTCTGTATATCATGACGTAGAAGCAGCCAGTTCTTGGGGGTATTTTCCTGGAGCTCAAGAGAAGGGATAGAGCCATCATCCACCACAATTAGTTCCCATGAGTCTTCTTGCTCATTGGCTAACAGCTCGGCCAGGATACGATTCAAGTTTTTCTGGTCCCCAAAAACAGGGAGTACCAGGGATAATTCACAGCCAGACATAAGTCATCACGACCTTTTGTTTGCCAGTTGAATGGCAGCTGCCTTGATTTGGGTCAGACTTAATACTTTGGTTATTGAAAGCAGGGGGAAATATGCTACAACGGCAATGATTGAAAACAGAGCGGACTGGGTGGGCATGACTTGAGGCAAAGAAAATAAGACGGCCACAACAACAGCAAGCTTTAACAGTTTACCCGTTTCATACGAAATTGGGTAAAAACGCCTTGAAACCCAGTAAAGTAAGAATGACTGGCCTATATAGGATGCCACGGCGGCAATTCCTGCAGCAATAAAATCAAAGCCAAGAACACCCATTAAAACCAGGTTAATTGTGAGATTAATCAACATGCCCGTGCCCGTAAAAAGAGGGGCCAGGTAGGTCTTCTTGGTCAAATACATACCCACAACCAGGTTGACATAAACGCCTTGAAAAAGGTAAGCAAGCAGGATGTAGGGGATAATTCTCAGGCCATCAGCATAGGCCGGAGTTATGATGGCGAGCCCATTAAATTCCCGGGTGAGCAGCGGTGGCGCAAGAAGTGAAACCAACAGAAAGATAAAAGCGCCAATAATCAGATAGAGTGTTAGGATGCGGGCAAAGGTTTCTTTGGCAGACTCTTCATCGGCGATAGATAAAAAGAAGGGGTGCCAGGCGAAGCGAAAGGCTGTGACTGCAAGGGCCATGATCATGCCAATTTTATAGCCAGCACTATAGATACCCACGGTCTCCTGATCAAAAAAGTATTTGATCAAAAACCGGTCACCCAGAGCCACTATCATGGCAAAAAGAACTGCCGGGACTGTCGGTAATCCGAATTTAAGAATGTCTTTCCACAGGCGAGTATTCCAGCGAAGTTGCATGTTTTTGAAAAGGGCTGGAGCGGCGAAAATCAGTTTTATGGTCGAGCTGGAGATATTGGCTAGCAGAACGCCCTTGAGTCCCCAGCCCATGTAGCCCACGAGCAGTACGTTCATGCTCAGATTGATGAGCACTTCTGCAAAGATAATGCTTACATAGCGTGCAGGTTTTTGAACGCTACGATAATACAAGACCGGCATAAACGAAAGCCCGTCCAGCATTAAAATGATGAATGCCAAAGCAAAGACGCTGGTTGCTGGATCATCCCCGAGCAAGAGACTGGATATGGATGTTTCGGCCAGAAACAGGCTTGCGGTTATCAGCGCTGTGGTTGCCAGGATGCTGAGATAGACAGTACTGAAAATTTCTTGGCGGCGGTGCTGGTCTTTTTCTGGAATGAAGAAACGCATAAAGCCTGCATCCATTCCGTACATGTAGACCACATTCATCAGGGCGAGAAAAGGATAGATCAGGTTTAGGGCCCCGTATTCCTTGGGGGTCATCATGTTGATATATAAGGGTAATAGTAAAAACGTAATTGCGCGATTAAAAATGTTTCCCAGACCGTAGACCAGGGTGTTTCCAGCCATTTTCTTTATGTTCGTTCCTACAGAGCTCATTCTTCAGGACCCCAAACCTCAAAAACAGACTGATATTCCATGAAGTCAATCGGATAATAGCTAAGCATATTGAGCTTTTTGAGAAACAAGGGCTCCTGTTCTCCTTCAAAACTTAGTTTTAATTCATAATGCCTGGCTGTGCACAGGGAGTCGAAGCGATCTGACATTTGTCTGGAGTTTTCAAAGCGTAAACTGCTACCCTCAAACCAGAAGCGATTGATTACGGCCCAATCATCTCCGATCTCACGCCATGTCTCGGGAAATTCAAGTGATTTTATCCTCCGTCCCGAGTAACGCTTTGATGCCCAGACATCCCAGCCGGCTCTTAGCCAATCTGCGTTTTGACCAGCATAATATGGCTGGGTGATAATTGAAGCATCTGGGGTTTGCATATATCTCCCCGCCCAGCGAAAAGCTCTTTGCATGACGACCTTGTCTTGAAAATGGCCATGAGCATGGAGCAGGGTGCGTACAAACATGGGTGAAAAAAGAATTAAAGCCATAAAAACGGAAACGACGACGGTCACCCTGGGGGAAACCTTATGCATGATCAACGATTTCCGCAGAGCATCAAAAGCCCTGACAATGCCTTCTGCTCCGATAAGAAACATAGGTGGCATGATCGGCATGAGCAGGCGCGGTTTTACACCGAAATAAATAACTGAAAGCGCCCCTAAAATTACCCATGGCATAAAAAGCCAGAATACATCTCTACGCTTTTCTTTCCAGAGCCCAAGAATCGCCAAAACGCCAAACATGGCCAACAGCGGTGAGAAAAAGTCCCAGGTAAAGAGCATGCGGTACATAATTCGGACAATGTTTTTCAAATACTCAAGCAGGTCGAATACAAATTGTTCACTATAATCCAGTTGCCCGTAGCCAATCTGAAAGGGTGTACCGAAGTGTGAATAGTTGGTCACGAGCTGAATCGAGATGCCGGCAAGAAAGCCGAGGAAGCCCAGTATCCAGAATGAAGGGTACAGATGAAAAGCCCAGATTCTGCGATCGCCAACGAGATAGATAATAAAAAGCGGCAAAAAGAAGACATAATTCCAGCGGAAGACAACGGCCAGCCCAAGGAGAAAAAAGGACAAGAAGAGATCTCTGGGACTCTGGGTATCCAGAAAGAGTAACATCAGATAAATAGCTCCCAAAAGCATGGCCAGAGAGCCTGGGTCAGAAGCCGAGTTAATACTGTGAATGAAGGGGCTTTCGGCGAGGGAAAGAAGCACAGCCGCGATAATACCCGTAGCTGGATTAAAAACCCTTTTTCCCAACAAATAAGTAAACGCGACGGCCAGGGAAATAAAGAAGACTCCATGCCAGAAAGCAGCTGCTTCTACAGGTGACCCCAATGCTTTGCATGCTTGGATGAAAGGAATCAGTGTAAGGCTTGTTCCGATTGGCCAGATGGGAATTTTACCGTCAATCAGATAATTTCCATCCTTAAGGAGGCTTTCTGCACCAGCAAAATAGGCCACAGGATCTCCGTCATATAGATAGGGTCCCTGAAAGCTCAGGCGCGGTATTACCGTAATTGACAGCAGAACGAACAACACAAGATAGTGTTGTATGCGGGTGAATGGTTTTATGGCCAGTTGGTCCTCCGGGGCTCAATCAAAAATTAAGCTCAAAGGTATCACGAAAAACCCCACTGGCACCGAAGTTTTCTTTAAAGCGGCCTAGGCCAAAATTGGGATCCATGTCAACCGTAAATATTCCAAAATCTAGATATTTAAAGTTGTGAGCGTGGCACCAGGTGACGATCTCATAAAAGAGCAGGTTTACGGCTCGAAGGTGCTGAAAGGCTTCTTTGTGGCTAATATAAAAAGCCAGAACCACATCTTGGTTTACGGAAAAGTTGACGACCCCAGCGATTAATTGGTCCTCCCAATAAGCACCAAACAGACGGATTCTATCTGGATACAAGCTCCTTAGCTTTAACAGTTCGGCCAGGCTGTGGGTGGGCTGTACATTGTGACGTATTTTTAAATTATCTCGAAGCAAGTCATAGAAGTCCGACCAATCCTCTGATTGCCGAATGCTAACCCCTTGTTTTATCGCTTTCCTAACTGCTGTTCGGTGGGTTGCGCTGAAACGCTCCAGGTTTTTCTCTGGCGCCGCCTCAATCGTCAACATGGACGAGACATCCCGCTTTTTATAGCTAAACCCATGTTTAATCAGGGAAAAATCCAGGTAATTGCTTACCCGCCGTTGATAGATCGCAGGCGGCAATGTCATCTGAATCCGTTCAAATCCTGCCGTTTGGGCATACTCGACTATTGTTTCCACAAAATCATAGCTATCGCGAAAGCTCAGATCTTCACAGACAACAATGCCGCCATAGGAGGAGCCCTGGTGACTCACCAGTGACCTTTTGCCTCCAGAATTGACATCCACAGCTGGGAACAAAGCTTTGAGCTTGCCACTTTTCTCTAGAATCAAACTGTGGTCTAGAAAGCGATCCTGTGGATGATATCCCAAGAATTTTCGCTCATGGAAAAGGGTTCCGTTGTTTGCGGCAGCAACGAAAGCCTCCCAGGCTTGCGTGTCAGTGACCGTATAGGTTCGAAGGGAGATGGACATATTGATCTAGCTGTGGCCCCAATCTTTCAACACGTCTTCAGCATGAGTGGCAACGCTGACCTTGTCATAAATTTTATCGATTATACCTGCTTCATTCACCAGAAAGGTTTTACGAAAGGTGCCCATGTATTTTCTGCCATACATTGATTTTTCACCCCAGACCTCGTAACTGTTAACCATCTTTTTTTCAACGTCTGCCAGGAGTGGAAAGTTTAATTCCTGTTTGCTAATGAAGTTCTGGTGGGATTTTTCGCCATCAATGCTTACGCCAAGAACAGATATCCCGTTTTTGGTATAAGCTTCAATGTTGTCGCGGAAGGAACAAGCTTCTTTGATACAGCCCGGAGTTTGGTCTTTCGGGTAAAAATAGATAACCAGTTTTTTGCCTTTGAAATCTTTCAACGCCACCGTTTTACCATCCTGGTCGTTGAGCTTGAATTCGGGGGCTTTATCTCCAATGCTAAGCATATGATGTTCTCCTACTTCTTTTATCGGATTAAATCAAGACCGCATGACGGGTCCAGAAAGTCGACGCAAAAGCGCTTTAATCTCTGCGTTAAAAATATCATCCTCTTCCATTTTTGTCTTGATCGTTTTGCAGGCATGAATCACTGTTGAATGGTCTCTTCCGCCAAAAAAGAGACCAATAGATTTTAGTGAGTTGTGTGTTAATTCTTTTGATAAAAACATGGCAGCCTGCCGAGCCAGGGCAACTTCTTGTTTACGACCTTTTCCATAAATATCATTCTTTTTTACACCGAAGGACTCCGAGCTTTGATCAAGCACATCTTGCATGTCCACGATAGGCTTGGCTCTTTTTCCGGTGATATCCATGAGCACTTTGTGGGCCAGTTGCAGATTGATATCACTTTTTGCCAGTGAGGAATATGCCAGAAGCCTGATAAGCGCGCCCTGGAGTTCCCTTATATTGCTTTCAATGTTTGTCGCGAGATATTCTATAACATCATAGGGCATTTCAATGCCGCTCTCTTCTGACTTCTGGCGCAGAATGGCTACGCGAGTCTCAAAATCCGGTGATGTAATATCAACCATGAGCCCTGCCAGGAAGCGAGACGTCAGGCGTTTTTGGAGTCCAATTTCCCCTGGAGGTCGATCTGTCGACAGAATTATACGTTTCCCATTCATGTGAAGTTCATTAAAGGTGTGGAAAAATTCTTCCTGGGTTCGCTCTTTTTTTTTGAAAAATTGCACATCATCCACAATTAGCAGGTCAGTCTTTCGATAGCGCTGACTAAAGAGGCCCGCCTTGTTCTCGCGTATAGCACTAATAAAATCCATGGTGAACTTTTCAGATGAGATATATAGAATTCTTTTATTGGGATTGAACTGTCTGTAAGCATTGCCGATGGCGTGAATCAGGTGGGTTTTACCCAGACCTACACCACCATAAACAACCAGTGGGTTATACATGTTGTTATCATTTGATTTTACCACTGCTTCGGCAGCAGCTTTTGCAAATTGGTTATTGGGTCCTTCAACAAAATTTGAAAAAGTGAATTGTTCATTGAGATTGGTCTCCAGCCCTCGCTGACGGGCCGTCGGTGCCTCTGGCTCATAAAACGGTTCTGGCTGGCTGTATCTGTCATTGTCATCAAGAACTATAGAGTATTCTACCCGCATTGGGCGACCACTTACTTCAGCCAGCGTGCTTTGAATGATCTCGCCGTAGTGAGATTTCATCCAGTCATAGAAAAACTGATTTGGAACCCTAAGGGTTAAGACCTCTTGATCTTCAGCGATTTGAGTCATTGGCTGGAACCAGGTTTGAAAGGTTTGGTTAGCCACCCTTGTTTCCAAAACTGTTTTTACATTCCCCCAAAGCTCCTGACTCAAAAGCTCACTCCAAGATATATTAACAAGTTATCAACATTTATATGGTATTGGCTCGCGTTGCCGCCGCGTCTAAAGTAAGCGGCGATGTTCCAGTACAAATATATATTTGCAGAACTTTGGCAGAACCTTTTTTCTGATGGGGTAAAAGCTATTTCTCGAAGAAATGTTTTTTCTGATTCTTTTTCAGTCTGCTTTTTCCTTTTTTATTGACACGGCCATACGCGAAACCCGCTATTTTTTGCTGTTTTCTGACCCTTAAAAGAACTTGACTTAACTGCTTTGAAAAATTGATTTTGCTGGTCTCTTTGTTATATTGGTCGGCTTTTAAAAAACATGTTA
>JABMOT010000162.1 GCA_013202385.1 Fidelibacterota bacterium | reverse complement strand
GATGAAAGTGAAGTTCTTACACCTGCTGATGAAGCAAATCACATCTGGAAACATGATTTTAAAACGCCTTTCGTTTGTGGTGCAACAAATTTGGCTGAGGCTTTACGCCGAATTGGTGAAGGCGCTGCATTGATTCGTACCAAGGGAGAGCCTGGCACGGGGAACATCGTTGAAGCGGTTCGACATATGCGTACTATCAATATGGAAATAGCAAAATTAAGTTTGCTTCGTACTGATGAGTTGATGGCAGCTGCAAAAGTGATGGGCGCGCCATTTCATCTGGTAGTGCAAGTTGCAGAAACCGGAAAATTGCCTGTCCCTAATTTTTCTGCAGGCGGGATCGCAACCCCAGCTGATGCATCCTTGATGATGCAACTAGGCGCTGAAACCATTTTTGTGGGATCTGGAATTTTCAAATCCGAAAATCCCGCAGCTATGGCAAAAGCGATTGTCCAGGCAGCCACATTCTTTGATAAACCAGGTAAACTTGCCGAAATTTCCGAAGGTTTGGGAAAGGCAATGAAAGGTTTGGATATGAATGAAATAGCTGCTGAAGACAGAATGCAAGATAGAGGTTGGTAGGGATTCGATTTTGCAAGTTAACCCAGAATATGATAATTTGACCATTGGTGTTGTTGCCATGCAAGGTAGCTTTGCCAAACATGCGTATAGCATGGGACGACTTGGTATCAAAAGTCGCGTTATTCGCGAAGCTGCCGATCTGAAGCTTTGCGATGCATTGATTTTGCCAGGTGGCGAATCGACAGCCATGACGCTTCTTTTTGAAAACGAAGGTCTGTGGGATCCTTTGAACAAAGCTCTGGAAACCATGCCCGTTTTTGGTACCTGCGCTGGAGCCATATTGCTTGGGCGCCAAATTGATGATGAACGTGTCCGTTGCTTCAATAAAATTAATTACAAAGCCGAGCGAAATGCCTATGGTCGCCAAATCGAATCCTTCACATCTTCTCTCGTGATCCCAAGTATTTTGGATCATGATTTTCACGCAATATTTATTCGTGCCCCAAAATTTCATGAAATTGGCTCCGATGTAATGACCCTTGGTGTTTTTGGAAAAGACCCTGTTCTTCTCAGACAAGGACGCGTTCTGGTGTCCTCATTCCATCCAGAACTGACAGAAGATTCAGGCATCCACAAATATTTTGTGGATGAAATTGTTTTAAAATCGAGGTAAAGGTCTATGACCGATAAATATAAATTGTTGCAAACAATTGATTCCCCTACAGACCTTAAAAAATTGTCGGAAGCTAAATTACTTCAATTGTGTCAGGAAATTCGGGATTATACCATCGAAGTGGTCTCAGAGACTGGTGGTCATCTCGCACCAACCCTTGGTGTTGTGGAACTTTCGGTTGCGCTTCACAAAGTATTTAATTCTCCCAAGGATAAAATTATCTGGGATGTGGGTCATCAAGCTTATGCACATAAAATTATAACTGGTCGGCGTGAGGCTTTAAAAACCATCAGACAATACGGTGGCATCAGCGGCTTTTGTAAACCGCTTGAGAGTGAACACGACATTTATGGTGCCGGTCATGCCTCAACATCGATCTCCGCAGGCGTTGGGTTTGCGGTGGCCCGTGATTTAAAGGGCGAAAAATATCAGGTTATTTCAGTCATTGGTGATGGAGCACTTACCGGGGGGTTGTCGTTTGAAGGCTTGAATAATTTAGGCTCACTACGAAGTCGGATGCTCATTATTCTAAACGACAATGAGATGTCAATCTCCCCAAACGTTGGAGCGATGTCAAAATATCTTTCCAAAATCACTACCAATCCGCTCTATAATCGAGTGAGGGATGAAATCTGGCATATTACGGGCAAACTGCCTCTCGGAATGAAAACGATCCGAACCGGAATTAAAAAGATTGAAGAGAGTTTAAAAAATTTACTGGTGCCGGGTGTGATCTTTGATGAGATGGGGATTCGATACTTTGGACCCATTGATGGTAATGATTTACCACTCTTAATTTCCACCTTGGAAAATATCAAAGATATAAACAGTCCAACTATTCTGCATATCATAACAAAAAAAGGGATGGGTTTTGCTCAAGCTGAGGCGAACCCAATTAAATTTCATGGAATTGGTCCTGCGGCAAAACCAGGACAGAAAACAGATAGCAAAGCTGTAGCTCCTTTCCTGGAAATATTTGGTGACGAGCTGAGCAAGCTTGCAGAAAAAGATAAGCGTATCGTGGCTGTTACGGCTGCCATGCGTGAAGGGACGGGTCTGTCAGGATTTGCAGCACAACATCCTGATCGTTTTTATGATGTTGGTATCGCTGAAGGTCATGCAGTCACATTTGCCGGTGCACTAGCCTCACAGGGAATGAAACCATTTGTAGCGATCTACTCAACCTTTTTACAGCGTGCTTATGATATGCTGGTTCACGATATTGCAGTTCAGAAACTACCCGTCATATTTATGCTGGATCGAGCGGGTCTTGTTGGTGAAGATGGACCTACTCATCATGGGGTTTTAGATCTTTCCTATCTATCAAGTATTCCTGGAGTGGTCGTTGCAGCGCCACGAAATGGTGAAGAACTGAGGCATATGATGCAAACCGCATTAGCCTATAACGATGGTCCAATCTTTATCCGTTATCCTAAAGCCTCCGCTGAAAAGAATCGCAAATCCATTAAAAGTAAAGCAATTGAAATTGGTAAATGGGAGCAGCTGTCTGAAGGTCAGGATACTGCGATTATTGCAGTGGGATCAATGAATGGTGTTGCAGACAAGGCAGCAACCATCCTCGAAGCTGAAGGAATTCATGCCAGTCGGATCGATGCCAAATTTGTAAAGCCTTTTGATGATATCATGCTGAATACTTTGCTAAAACAATATGATCACATACTCATTGTTGAAGAGAATAATTATCCTGGTAGTCTCTCACAGACCATTAAAGCCTATGCCGAGTCGATTGATGGTGCAGCCAAAATTCACGCGCATACACTCCCTGATCGCTTCGTAACACATGGATCCAGATCTCAACTGCTGGCGGAAGTGAAACTAACGGCCGAAGAAATTGCGGCCTCTGCCATGACCATTTTACGTTAATTAATGGAATGGATCTGTATATGTCTGATCATATCTATTTAGACGGTCTCCAGAAATGGAAACAAAAGGTTGCCGATGCTCGGGAGCGGGACTATGACTATGAAACCGTTTCAGGATTAAAAAATGAACTTCTGTATTTACCTGATGAAGATCGGGCAGACCTTGAAGATTATATGGAAAAATTGGGTTTCCCTGGAGAATATCCCTTTACCCGCGGTGTTCATCCAAACATGTACAGGGGCCGCCTATGGACCATGCGACAATTTGCTGGATTTGGTACGCCTGAGGATACCAACAAGCGTTTCAAGTTTTTATTGAAACAGGGGCAGACTGGGTTGAGTGTTGCTTTTGACATGCCAACGCTTATGGGTTATGATTCTGACCATGCGCTCTCCTTGGGCGAAGTGGGTCATTGTGGGGTGTCTATAAATTCCATCGATGATATGATGACCCTCTTTGAAGGAATCCCCCTGGATCAAGTCTCTACTTCCATGACCATTAACGGTCCTGCAATTATTTTATTAGCCATGTATGTCGTTGTTGGGGAGCGTCAGGGAGTTGCCTCTGAAAAACTGAATGGCACGCTGCAAAATGATATTTTAAAAGAATATATTGCTCAAAAGGAATTCATTTTTCCGCCTGAACCCTCCATGCACATCATAACTGATATGATCGAATGGTGCACTGATCACATGCCGGCCTATAACACCATATCCATTTCAGGATATCATATCCGTGAAGCAGGCTCAACTGCAGCTCAAGAACTAGCCTATACGTTAGCAGATGGCTTTGCCTATGTCGAAGCTGCGTTAGAGCGCGGTCTGGACATTGATAAATTTGCTCGTCGCTTGAGTTTCTTTTTTAATTCACACATAGATTTCTTTGAAGAGATTGGAAAATTCCGGGCTGCTCGCAGGATTTATGCCAAAAGAATGAAAGAGAAATACGGTGCAAAAGATCCACGTTCCTGGATGCTTCGTTTCCACACACAGACTGCTGGACACAGCCTGACAGCGCCGCAACCAGAGAATAATATCGTCCGCACCGCTTACGAGGCACTGGCTGGTGTATTGGGAGGAACACAGTCTCTCCATACCAATTCAATGGATGAGGTCATGGCGCTGCCAACAGAAAAAAGTGTGGAGATCGCGTTAAGAACTCAGCAGGTTATTGCTTATGAAACAGGTGTTGCCTCAACCATCGACCCTTTGGCAGGATCTTATTATGTAGAAGCTATGACCGATAAAATGGAAGCTGAAGCTGAGAAATATTTTGAAATTATTGATGAACTCGGTGGTGTTGTGGCTGCAATAGAAGCTGGATATTTCCAACGAGAAATTGGAAAAGCTGCTTACGATGTTGCCAGAAAATATGACGCTAAGAAACGAATTATTGTTGGTGTAAACGGCTTTATCCGTGAAAATGAGACTATAGATATTCCAGTGCTGAGAATTGATCCTGCAGTTGAGAAAAATCAAGTCTCAAAAGTGAAAGCCTTAAGAGCAGCCAGAGATGATTCAAAAACGAGTAATGCCATAGCTGAGCTTACCGATGCCTGTCGGACAGGCACAAATGTCATGCCTGCCTTACTTGAAGCAGTGCGCCAATCAGCCACTTTGGGCGAGATGGTTGATGCCATGAAGCTGGTTTATGGTACCTACACTGAAACTCCCGTATTCTAAAGGTTATCGCAAATAATTTGATGATCGACATCCATAATCACATGCTTCCAGCAGTAGATGACGGTGCAAAGAACGTTGATATGGCACTATCTATGCTACAGGAAGCAGTGAGACAGGGTGTTGAGCATTTGGTTTTAACTCCCCATTTATATGAAGCAGATATTATTAAGGGGACCGGTGACTGGAAATCAAAGATTGAAGCAGGCAAACGCAATATCCTTGCGCTTTTGTCAGAGCATAATCTTCCAGTCAAGGTCACTGTTGCAGCCGAGGTACGCTATCAAGACATGTTGCCCATCATCCTTGAAGAACTTGACGTTCTTATAGGTGACAAATATCTTCTGCTGGAATTTGCCTTTCATTCCGTTCCAAATAATCTTGAACGTATTATATACGATATCACTCGCAAAGGGGTTATTCCAATTATTGCCCATCCTGAGAGAATCAAACCCTGGCAGCAAGATCCACAGCGTTTGGAGGAATTAATCAATATGGGTTGTCCAACGCAAGTTGATATCGGATCGTTTCTTGGAACGCTTGGTCCTAATACTGAGAAGTTAGCCAACTTTTTATTTGACAGAGATGCAGTCCATCTCGTGGGTAGCGATAGTCATAATCTGGAGTCAAGACCGCTTTATTCAAAGCCTGGATATGACTGGTTAACAGAGAGATACGGTATTGAATATGCTGATATGTTACTTAGTGTAAACCCTGGAAAAATATTAAAAGGGGAGGCTGTTGAAGTGTATCCAGTGGATCTTTCACCTCCCAAATCTTCATGGAAAGATAAACTGTTAAATATCATAAAGTCGTGAATAGGAGTCATTTCGAAGTGCAGAATAATAAACTCAAATTTATAATCGGTTCAATCGTCATCATCGCAGCAGTTATTCTCCTGGCAATCCAGGGGATGAAAGAGGACGAAACCATGTCTTACTCAAAGAGCGTAAGTGAGGTCAAATTGCTGGGCAATAGAGCCAATGCGCTTACCTTGAAAGTCAATGGGGATCTTAAAAAAGGCAGTATTGTCAGAAATAATCTTGATCTAGATTTTATTATTACTGAAGGCAATTCTGAGTTGGACATTCATTATATCGGAAAAGATCCAATTCCAGACACTTTCAACAATGATATGGATGCTGAAGTCATCGTATCGGGTCGTTTGCAGGAGGATGGAATTTTCCATGCGGAACGAATACAGGCTAAATGTGCTTCGAAGTATGAGGCTGACTACTCTTCACCAGAAATTAATTAGTTATTAGATATAGATAGGATTTTACATATGGCTGATTTAGGCAACATTCTTTTATTTTTCCTTTTTCCCCTGAGTGTTTTTACAGCACTTACGGCATATGCCGCCGGGGTAACCAAACGTAGGGGCTTGCTGGATGCAGCCAGAAGAGGTGCATATGCAGCTTTTGGTGTAACCACACTCGCCGTGCTGTGTTTGGAATATCTATTAGTCACCAGCGATTTTTCAATTGAGTACGTAGCCAGCAACACAAATCTGGGACTACCACTTTTTTACAAAATCGTAGCGCTGTGGGCTGGGCACAATGGTTCATTGCTACTGTGGACCTGGATTGTAACCATTTTCAGTGCTATTGTTGCCTATCAGCATCGTCATAAAAACAATGATTTGATGCCTTACGTAATCTTTGTTATGGCGACTACAATGGCATTTTTCTCCGTGTTAAGTGTGTTTATTGCGAATCCGTTTGAGACGCTCTATCAGGAAGTGGGAAATGTCCTTCAAGAGTTTGCAGTTGCAGATGGCCGCGGGTTAAACCCGCTGCTCCAGCATCCTGCAATGATCATTCACCCGCCAATTCTTTTTATTGGTTATGTCGGATCTGTGGTTCCATTTGCATTCGCCATTGCCGCCCTGATCTCTGGCAAGCTGGGAGCAGGATGGATTCACACCACACGTCGTTGGGCGCTGACTACCTGGGGTTTTCTGGCAGTCGGTATTGTATTGGGTGGTAAATGGGCATATGTTGAACTTGGGTGGGGTGGTTATTGGGCCTGGGATCCTGTAGAAAATGCATCCCTCTTACCATGGCTAACTGCAACAGCATATCTCCATTCCGTCATGATTCAGGAACGCAAGGGCATGCTAAAGGTCTGGAATATGGCTTTAGTGATTTCAACATATCTCTTATCCGTGTTCGGAACCTTTTTAACCCGAAGTGGTGTGGTAAGCTCTGTTCATGCATTTGCAAATTCAGGACTGGGGCCAGCCTTCGCTGTGTTTATCTCAATTTCAACTGTCTTGAGTTTTGGACTTCTGCTGTATCGCCGAAAAGATCTCAAACCAGACGAAGAAATGGAATCATTGGTATCACGAGAAAGCGGCTTTCTTTTCAATAATCTGCTGTTTTTGCTGGCAACCATAGCGGTACTATGGGGCACCTTGTTTCCAGTTATTAGCGAGCTATTTACAGGTGATCAAATAACTGTTGGCCCTCCATGGTTCAATAATATCATGATTCCCATCGGTCTTGCTCTATTGCTATTGACGGGTGTGGGGCCCTTATTAGCCTGGAGACACACTTCTGTCGAAACGATGAAACGAAGTTTTGGAATTCCAATCCTGGGTAGTCTTGTATTGGTTGTGGTACTTTTACTTGCGGGCATCAGAGATGGCTGGGCATTGGGATCATTTGCCATTTCATTTTTTGTAATGTGGACAATCGTTGTTGAATTTGTCAAGGGAACGCTTGTCAGGAGCAAAAATTCAGGCGAGAATTTTGTAAAAGCACTTTACATGCTTTCACGGAAAAACACGCGTCGTTACGGTGGTTACATCATTCATGCTGCCATTGTTGTCATGTTTCTTGGATTTACCGGGAATGCCTTCAATTCTGAGACCAGAGCTGAAGTTGGAGAAGGGGATTCCTTCCAGTTGGGTCCCTATACATTCACAGCGAAAAGCATAGTAAGTAACACTACAGAAAACTATTCGTCAGAAACCCTCACAATGGAGATGACAAAGGATGGTAGGCTCATTGATACTATCAGCCCTGAAAAACGCTTCTATTTTGCATCTGAACAGCCATCAACTGAAGTTGATATATACTCCACATTGAGGGAAGACATCTATGCAGTGCTCTCAGGAATGAGTAATGATGGTGAACGTGTTATTGTACAAGTATACCGAAATCCGTTTGTGAGTTTGGTCTGGATCGGGGCCATGATACTCGTATTCGGGACTCTTTTCGCCATGCTTCCAAATTACCGCGAAAATGGTGGAGGACTGTGATGAGTTTTCTTGGTTATTTAACAGGTATTGCATTTTTACTGTGGGCAGTCGTACCATTGTTTAAGAAAGACAGCACCTGGATTTCACTTTTTGTTGAGGCCGAAGAGCTGGCTGATAGAAAACGAAGAGTTTATGGCAATATTGCTGATCTAGAATTTGACTTTGCTATGGGGCGATTGAGCGAAAAAGACTTCAAGGGTATTCGACAGTCCTTCCTCAGCGAGGCAGGCCGAGTCATTGAGAAAATTGAAGGTCAAAAATCTGCTGATATTATGAATCGTATCCAAAGTGATATCAGCAATCTTGGAAAAAAGACAAAGCATAAGAAAAAGAAGAGTAACTCCAAATCGAAGTGTTCAATCTGTGGCACAGAAAATCTTGTCGAAGCAAAATTCTGCATGAAATGTGGGAAGGAATTGTAATGATGCGTTCAGTACTGAAACAAGTCTTATGGCTCCATTTATTGCTTGTCATTGCTATAGCCGGAGATCTGCGGGTGAATATCACAAACGGATCCTTAAAACAGTCTGGTCGTGCCGATCATGTATCTATCAAAGATCTAGCGGCGGGAATGGTTGAGCTAGGTTCTGCTGTCAATGTCATAGGGTCTACCACTTTTTCTAATGTCAATTCAGGTGCTCAAAATCAGTATTTGATTCAGGCGACACTGAATGGGGTCACCTATTCAACGACATTTATCCCTTCACCCACAGTAACTGCCTGGGAGACGTCGATTACCGTTTTTGAATCACAAGAAATAGTTCGAGATGTAAATGCAAGTGTTCCGTTCTTTGTGATTTATGGATTCAAAGATAAACTGTATGTCCAGAAGCGACTCATTCTTGAGAATGTTTCCAATCCACCCATTTCCTTTATGGCTGCTCCTGGACTTATCAATGTTCATATTCCTGAAAACGTAACTGAAATTGAATATTTAACATACAAAAATGGTAGTATGCCGATCAGCACTT
This sequence comes from Fidelibacterota bacterium, assembly GCA_013202385.1. Classification (GTDB taxonomy): domain Bacteria; phylum Fidelibacterota; class UBA8477; order UBA8477; family JABMPR01; genus JABMPR01. The sequence goes on along the minus strand of JABMOT010000162.1, from coordinate 15,742 downwards.
CACCCATCAAAACACAGACAGGTCAAGTGCTTCCAAATCCCATCAAGCCTGGGATTACTGAAATAGATATTGCTTATTACCTGCCCTACGAAGGTGAGAAAGCCACTGTGAGCGAGCTGGTTGGCTATGACATTGATCATTTCCATGTCTATGCCATGCCCCTTGATTTGAAAATCAGTCTGCCAGGTCTTTCTAGAGAAGGGACTGATAATGAAAATGGTCTTGCTATTTATGCCATGGAAAAGGTAAAAGCTGGCCAACTGCTTGAATTTCAGGTTTCAGGACAAGGAATGTCTGAAAACGATCCTGATCAGCATGCCAACCATCAACAATCGACTGGAAAAATAGTCGTTGAGACCCGCCTGGATACGAGTACAGAATTACTCATATCTGCTGTGTTGATCATGGCGATTCTCATGGCACTGTTCATCTCAATTTCTCAACAAAATGAGGATATGAAACAGGGTTCAATTCAGATGCTGAAGGACCGGAAGATCGTTCTGCTCAAGGAATACTCCAGTTTCAAGGATTCGGCAGCAGAAAGCCCTGAACGTGATAAGGTTTTATATCAACTCGTTTCTGTTTACAAAACTTTAGACCGGATCAAATAGTTTGGCAATACCCGCTCTGCAGATTAAGGATGTTTCCAAGGATTTTGGACGAATTATAGCGCTCAGGGGGATTAATCTTTCTGTTGATCCGGGTGAGTTTGTCAGTATCCTGGGTCGGAATGGAGCAGGAAAGACCACTTTATTGAATATTATCAGTGGCGTTTCTCAACCGAGTGAGGGCAGTGTTGAGCTATTCGGAAGCGATCCTTCTGATCGACAGAACAAGGCAAAGCTGGCAGTCATCTCTCATGAAATGTTTCTTTATGATAATTTGACGGCTATGGAAAATCTGGAATATTATAGTCGTATCTATAATGTTCCTGATTCTGCTGTGAGAGTGGAACAGGTGCTTCGCGATATTGAGTTGACTCATCGACGATTCGATCTGGTATCGACTTATAGCCGGGGAATGACGCAACGTTTGACGATTGCTCGAGCTTTGCTCCATGAACCAGCCTTGTTGTTATTGGATGAGCCCTTTACGGGTCTTGATCAACATGCCATCGGTATGCTTATCAACCTGCTTCGAAAGCAGAGAGAAAAGGGCAGAACCATCCTGCTAACCACCCATGATTTGCATACTGCAAAGGAATTATCAGATCGATTTATCATTCTTGAAAAACATCGCATTGTCAAAGATGGTATGATGGCTGACACTGATCCGGACAAAATCAGAAATGAATTCTTTAGCGCATCAACTGCTGGGGTTGAGGTATGATGCGGGCTGCAATAGCTATTGTTAAAAAGGATCTCCGCATGGAGTTTCGCTCAAAAGAGAGCATCCTGGCTATGTGGATATTTTCGCTTTTAATTTTTGTTATTTTCAACTTCACTTTTGAAGTTTCGCGGTTGGTCATGCTAGAAATCGCTCCCGGTCTATTATGGGTTGCTTTTGTGTTTTCCGGTATGTTTGGGCTGAACCATTCTTTTGCCCTAGAAAAGGAAAACGGGAACCTACGGGCCATGGCACTCATGCCAGTTGATGGTGGTCAGATTTATGTGGGAAAATTTTTAAGCGTTACTTTGATCATGTTGATGTTTGAAGCACTCATCTTTCCCGTATTTATCATTTTTTATGATTTACAACTTTCACTTCAAACTTTCAAGCTAATACCGGTCTTGCTGGGGGGGACAATCGGATTTACGAGTCTGGGGACCATTCTTTCGGCTGTTGCCGTTCATACCAGGAATCAACAAATCTTGCTCTCGCTACTTCTCTGGCCATTGGTCTCACCGATTATAATCTGGTCAGTTACACTCACTGGGATGGTGCTGGGAGGCGAGATTACAGCTTCTTTTTATCCACTTCTAACCAGAGTGGTGGCATTTGATGTCATCTTTTTTACACTTTCGTACATGTTATTTGATTTTATCCTGGAGGATTAAGGTTAAAGCAACCTTAATACTTTTAAACAAAAGGCAATTTCATGAGATCAAAAATCGATAAATTCCTGCTCATTGTGCTGTTCCCAGCATTTTTAACCTGTATGTATCTGATATTTCAGTGGGTTCCCCAAATAAAAGCCTCAAATCCGGCTGAACAGATTGCTCAAAGAATATTTTACTTCCATGTACCCAGCGCCTGGTTGGGTTTTCTGGCCTTCTTTGTTGTCTTTTGTGCCAGTGTTGCCTACCTGGCAACGCGTAATCGACGCTATGAACTGATTTCAGTGGCATCGGCGGAAATTGGCGTTCTATTTATTTCACTGGTTCTCATTACCGGACCCATTTGGGCAAAACCTGTTTGGGGTATCTGGTGGACCTGGGATGTGAGGTTAACATCCTCACTCATACTTTGGCTCATCTATGTAGCATTTCTCATGTTACGTCGCTATTTGCCAGATGGAAGTAAGCGGGCAAATTTATCTGCAGTCGTTGGTATCATTGGTTTTATCGATGTGCCAATTGTTTACTATTCGATACGTTGGTGGGAAACCCAGCATCCGAAAGCGGTGATGGCCAGCAGTGAAGGAAGTCTTGCTGCGCCTATGTTTTTCGCCTTTATGTTTTCGCTGGCAACCTTTACGCTTTTGTATGTGTATTTAATACGAAAGCGGTATCAGTTACTCAAACTTGAAGACATGTTAAATAAGCAATTTAAAGAAATGGAGATCCTCTAAATGGATGCCTTTGTCTATCTTTTTCTGGCCTATAGCTTTATCTGGCTTGGCATATTCGGATTTATTTGGTACATGAATAAAAAAGCTGATCATTTGGAACAAGAGCTGACCTTGCTGAAAGAGCTTATCGATTCAAAAAAGTAAGGGAGTCTAAACATGTCTAAGAAAATTGTTCATGTTGTTGGAACGGGTACTATCGGTGAACCACTTATTGGCTTATTGTCGGATTACAAAGCCAGTCTGGGTATAGATGAAGTCACTTTCCATAAACGTACACCGCTATCCAGCGAACATGCCAAGGTTGCCCGCCTGATAAAACGGGGTGCTCGCCTGGTTACCGATCAAGAAGCCTTTGAAGGGTTTCAGGGTATTGGGTTCACGCCAGCCTTTTCAACCATTGAAGCCATCGATAGAGCAGCCGTGGTTATTGATTGTACACCAAAGGGTGTTGGTCATAAAAACAAGGTTAATTACTACCATAATTATGATCATAATACTTTGGGATTTATTGCTCAAGGTAGCGAAACCGGTTTTGGGAAACCCTATGCCAGAGGGATAAACGATGAGTGTCTGATTCATGGTGAAGATCAATTTCTGCAAGTTGTGTCATGTAATACCCACAATCTCTCTACACTGGTCAAAACGATTGGTATGCATAATGGTGATCCCACCAATTTAATTGATGGCAGATTTGTAATGATTCGAAGAGCAAATGATCTCAGCCAGGCAAACGACTTTATTCCCGCACCGGAAGTCGGTTCTCATAGTTCTGAGCGTTACGGCACGCACCATGCCAAGGACGCTGCCAATCTTTTTAAAACGTTGGGATATGATCTCAATATCTTTTCATCTGCAATGAAGCTGAACACCCAGTACATGCACATCGTCCATTTTAATTTGAAAATGAAGGAAGCCATGACCATGACCCAAGTGATGGACATTTTCCAGGCGAATCCCCTCATTGCAATTACAGAAAAGAAATTGGCCAGTCAGGTTTTTTCATTCGGCAGGGATCATGGTCATTTTGGACGCATTTTGAATCAAACGGTTGTCTCAACTCCCAGTCTCCAACTCTTTGAGGGTGGGAGAGAGTTGGTCGGTTTCTGTTTTACCCCTCAAGACGGTAATTCCCTGCTGAGTTCGATTTCAGCAGCGACCTGGTTCATGTATCCAAATTCATATGAACAAAAAATTCAAGCCCTTTCAGAATGGTTCTTCGATGAGGTTTAACGGTCTATCAAGATAATCATGCGATGTCAGGCGGCGGCTCCAGGTTTTAACAAGTCGGGAGTCGTTTTTCTTACATGCTGACGAGCAGAAGTTTCCAACAGTCCCTCGACTCATCTAAGTGGTTTCGGCCAGACTTGAAAATATTAGTTGCCTGCTCAGGTGGCATAGATTCAACAGTCTTGTTACATCTGTTTCACAACTTACCCCATATGGAAATCACGGTCGTGCATTTCAATCATCAGATACGTGGTCTCAGCGGCGATAAGGATATGGCTTTTGTAACGGATTATGTGGCTTCATTGCAACACAAACTACATATCATTTATGAAGATATTCCCGCTTTTGCCAGGGAGAGTGGACTGAGCCTGGAAGAGGCTGGCAGCCGTCGGAGGAGATCAGCATTTCTTGGCTTGAGAGAAGCATTGGGGTATGATTTCGTGGCAACAGGACAGCACCAGGACGATCAGATTGAAACGGTCTTGCTCAATTTGTACTCGGGTTCAGGTATTCCAGGATTAGCGGCTACAAGTAGTTTCGGGGGAGGCTTTATACGGCCGTTGCTTACATTCTCACGGGCGGAGATACAAGCATACGCAAAAACATATGAGCTCAAATACAGATTCGACAAAAGCAACACAGATATTTCATTTTTGAGGAACAATATAAGAATGACCATGCTTCCCAGTTTGTTAAAGCAAAATGGTTCAAGCATTCGTGCCAGTATCAATGGGATTACCTCCCAGGGAAATGTCTTAAATGAAATGATTCAAAAGCAGATAGAAACTGTTGATATAAAAGAGTTTAAAGGTGCTTATAAGTCAAAAATAGCATTAGGAATGGGTGGACTGCCCGACTATTTTTCGCCGATTCAAAAGGCGATTTTTGACAGAGCTTTTCAATTAATTTCTTTGATGCCACAGGGTTTATCTACAAACCACTTCGAAGCGCTTAAATCTTTGTTTCCGGAAGCTGCAATTGCGAAGGAGGTTCAACTTCCAGCGAAAGTGACAGCGGTGAGAGACCGCCGAAACATAATATTTTTCCGCCGATCCGATTTTCAGTGGGATCAACGTAAAATTACCCTGGCAACGCGAGAGATATTTCCATTCTTCCAATTCGATTATTTTGCTTCTGTGTTGAAACAACACATCACAGACCCTCATTATTTCTGGTATGTTCATAATCTTGAATCCTACCTGATCCGTACTATTAAGGAGGGTGATCGGATGAAAGTTGATGAAAATGAACGTGAAGTTTCTGTCAATCAGATGCTTCAAAGTGCCCGGGTGGCACCCCATCTGAAACCGTATTATCCGGTGATGGAACATCAGGGAGAGATCATATGGGTGCCGGGCATACGCACTTCCCATTCAGCGATGGTTGTTCGCTCTCAGAAAAAAGAAAATGTAGTTAGGCACTGTATTAGAGTTCAATTCCAAGAAGGAACATGTGAATGAGAACGCGGGTAGTAGAAGACATGGGGAAGTACACAGGACAGATCCTGGAAGAAGTTTATTCACAGGAGGTGATTGAAAAAAGGGTCACTGAACTGGCAAAACAAATCTCCAAAGATTATGTCGGAAAGGTGCCGATACTGATTAGTGTTTTAAACGGCTCAGTATTCTTTTTGGCTGACCTGGCAAAGCGTCTGGAAATAGATTGTGAATTCGACTTTATCAAAGTGTCCTCCTACCATTCTGGAACTCAATCTTCAGGGACTGTACGTCTACTTAAGGATATCAGCTGCATCATTACCGACCGCGATGTAATCATTATTGAGGATATCATCGATAGCGGACTGACAGCAAGATTCTTAAAACATCGCATTTTAGAGAATCAACCCAGTTCCGTTGCCTTCGCCTCCTTGCTGCTTAAGCCTGAATGTCTCAAGCTTGAATTCTCCGCCGATTATGTCGGTTTTGAAGTCGCTGACAGATTTCTGGTTGGCTATGGGTTGGATCTGGATCAAAAATTTAGGAACTTACCCTCTATCTGGGCATTTCCTGTTAATATGAATTTGTAAAAGGAAATCAATTGAACGCAGAAAATAATCCACCCCGCAACCAAGACAGACCACCTCGTAATCAGGATAATGGTCCTCGGCGAAATGATAACAAATCCAATCAAAGGCGTAGGCCACCTCGCAGACCCTACAATAAACCCTATAACAAGGATGATTCACGAAACAAAGACCCTCAGCCAACTCAAAAACCTCAGGGGAAGAAATCAACCAATATCAAGATTACGCGACCTCCAGAAGGCAGTGATGGCTTTCAAAAGGGATTGAAGACAACCTTACTCTGGGTAGCCATTCTCGTTTCAGTCGTCTTTTTTGCACAATTATTGAAGACGGATACTGAGCATATCCAAAAGATTAAATTCACCGAGTATAGGGAATTACTTGATGCAGGTAAAATTGAATCTGCTACGATTATTAAAAACCAATTCCACGGTGTTTTAAGAGTGCCAGAGACCACTGTTGTCAACGGTGTATCAGTTGATTACGTGAAGTTTTGGGCAGTATTATCACCAGTCATAGATAGCGAGGTAACTGCTAACTGGGATTCGCAGGGAATCAAATATGAATTCCAGGATGAAACCAGAGATTGGGTAGATTATCTACTTCAAACACTGCCCTGGTTCCTGATCATTTTTGTCTGGATATTCATCATGCGTCGGATGCAATCGGGTGGTGGGACAAAAGGTATCTTTTCCTTTGGCAAAAGCCGGGCAAAAATCATCGATAATGAAAAACCACAGACCATGTTTACTGATGTTGCCGGGTGTGAGGAAGCCAAAGAAGAGCTCCGAGAAATTGTACAATATTTAAAACACCCTGAGCGTTTTCAAAAACTTGGCGGAAAAATTCCTAAGGGAGCTCTCCTTGTAGGACCTCCTGGAACAGGTAAGACTTTACTGGCCAGAGCGGTTGCCGGCGAAGCTGGTGTTCCATTTTATAGTTTGAGTGGTGCTGACTTTGTGGAAATGTTTGTAGGTGTTGGAGCCAGCCGAGTTCGCGATTTATTTGAACAAAGCAAAAAGAACTCTCCGTGCATCATATTTATTGACGAACTAGATGCTGTTGGTCGGCAAAGAGGGGCTGGTTTGGGGGGCGGTCACGATGAACGTGAACAAACCTTAAATGCGCTTCTGGTCGAAATGGATGGATTTGAAACCTCAGACAATATCATTTTGCTAGCCGCCACAAATCGACCTGATGTACTGGATTCAGCACTGTTAAGACCGGGTCGCTTTGACCGTAGAATTACGGTTGATAATCCTGATGTCAGGGGCCGTCAAGCAATCCTTAAGGTCCATTCAAAAAATATCCCCCTTTCAAAGAATGTTCGGCTTGAAGTGATTGCCAAGGGTACGCCTGGAATGTCTGGTGCAGACCTGGCGAATCTGATGAATGAATCTGCCCTGCTTGCTGCTAAGCACAGGAAGAATCAAGTTGATATGATTGATATTGAGAACGCTAAAGATAAAGTAATGATGGGCACCGAACGGCGCAGTATGGTCATTAATGACCAGGAGAAAAGGACTACTGCTGTTCACGAAGCGGGTCACGCAATCGTGGCGCGATTAACTGTTGGGACTGATCCTGTCCACAAAGTGACTATCATCCCACGCGGAAAAGCAATGGGTCTCACCGCACAACTACCTGTCGACGATCGCTATAATTATTCTCGCGATTATATGGAAGGTGTACTTGCAATCCTGATGGGCGGGCGGGCAGCTGAGGAGGTTGTGCTCAATCAGATGACTACCGGCGCAGGGAATGATATCGAGAGAGCCACCAACCTTGCCAGAAAAATGGTTACTGAATGGGGCATGAGTGAAAAAATGGGTCCCATGACCTATGGTCAAAAGAAGGAAGAAATCTTCATTGGTCGCGATCTTGGCATGCACCGGGATTTTAGTGAAGATATGGCAAAGAAAATTGATACTGAAGTTCGCAAAATAATCGATACGGCCTATAAGCAGGCAAAAGAGATTGTTACCAAGAACAAAGATAAACTTGCTGAAATTACCGCGCTACTTTTGGAAAAAGAGAGTATCGATGGACGTCAAGTGGATCAAATTCTTGGCATTGAAACTGAGAAGCCAGCCAAAGAATATTCTGGTTCAAGACCAAATCGGAACCGACCACGTTCCAACAATCCACGGCATAACTCAGATCGACCCCATCCTCGACATCAAAACGAGAAGCCTGGCGAAGGTGCAGGCACTGAGAATAAGCAGACAGGCCAGCCAGAGAAGTCTGAAACTTTGACTGAAGGACCTCCACCGGAAACAGTAGGAGAAAAACCTGCCACGGCCGAAGTGTCTGAGACTAAAATTGTATCAACACCTGCAAAAAAACGGACGCGAACAAGGAGGCCAGTTGACAAGCCAAAATCTGAAGCTTCCGACGTGCCGCCTCAGGATGATATCAAAGAATAACTGAGTTTGAAAGCTGTCCTATGACCAAAGGATCCATGGTTTCCGAAGGTTTAGGGAATATATGGAGTATTAAAGGTCAGGAGTACCATTTTAAGAAACCCATGCTCATGGGCATTCTAAATGTTACTCCTGATTCATTCAGCGATGGAGGTCTTTTTCAGGATACCGAAATGGCTGTTGAGCATGCCTGTGAGATGATTGACCAGGGAGCAGATATCATCGATGTCGGTGGTGAATCAACGAGACCGGGGTCAATACCTGTAAGTGTTGATGAAGAAATATCCCGAATTCTACCCATCATAGCGAGACTTTCGAAACGGACCACTACAATTATCTCAATTGATACGCAAAAAGCAGAGGTTGCTAAAGTAGCTATCGAAGCTGGTGCCACGGTTATCAATGATGTTTCCGCAGGTGGACATGATTCTGAAATGTTTAATTTGGTTGCCGCGACGCGAGTTGGGTATATCATGATGCACATGCAGGGTATACCTGAAACCATGCAGGCTGCTCCCAGCTACAAAAATATATTAGACGATATGAGGTTATTTTTTTCACAAAAATTGAGCACCGCAATCGCGGCTGGCATTGATCACTCTCAAATCGTATTAGATCCGGGAATTGGATTTGGGAAAACTTTGGACAATAATTTGGATATTCTGGCAAATATTGGAGCCTTGCGGAACCTTGGCTGTCCGCTACTCCTCGGGGCTTCAAGAAAATCATTTATCGGGATGATCGATGCTTCCGACCCAACAAAACGTCTGGGTGGTTCATTGGCTGCTGTCCTCGCCGCCTATCTGCAAAACATCGATTTGTTCAGGATACATGATGTGAGCGAAACAAAGCAACTTATTGATATCTTCAGTGCCATACAAATGCATTCGGTTTAAATTGAACGATGAACCATAAAAAAAATATCCTGCTTGTGCTTGTTGGACTACTGGTAGGATCGGTTGCTATTTATTTCTGGCGATACGAACTTTTCACCATCGCCTTCTTGTCTGTACGTGTCTACGATGTCGTTGATATTCTTGCCGTCACATTCGTATTGTATTCATTATATAGGATATTTAGAGGCACACGTGCGGCCCAGCTTTTATCGGGAATCCTGATCCTTATTCTTTTATCCGTCATTGTGAGATGGGCTGAACTCCATGGCATGTCATGGCTTTTGTCCAACCTGTCAACCGTTTGGGTCATTGCAGTCGTAATTCTTTTTCAGCCAGAATTACGTCGCATTCTTATTTACTTGGGCCAAAACCCCTTCGTGCGTTTTCTATTTAGAGTGAAAAATCTTGCGATGGTAGATGAGGTTATCAATGCCGTTGCCATATGTCAGGAACGAAGGTGGGGGATGCTTATCGTTATGGAGGGAGAAGTTGGATTAAAACATATAAAAGAGAAGTCAACTTCCATAAATGCGCGTGTATCAGCGGATCTGCTTGTCTCAATCTTTAATCCTACTTCTCCACTCCATGATGGCGCCGTTATCATCAGTCATGAACTCATAGAATCTGCCAAATGTATATTGCCGTTGTCCGAAGAACCTCAAGGCGCTCGCATGAAATTGGGAACACGTCATCTGGCCGCCCTGGGTTTATCGGAAGAGACTGACGCACATATCCTGGTTGTTTCTGAAGAAACCGGAACACTATCCCATGTCTATAATGGCATTATGAAACGCGGTTTAGATGAACTTCAATTACGTAAAGTACTGAATAATTTAAATATCTGATATGCGTGTCCTTCTGTTGTGGTCCCTGATGCTTGGATCCTTTCTAACAGCCGACACCATAAATCATGCTGTTATAAACTTGCAGGGCCAATCCACTTCTCATTATGAATGGCACATCGACCTTCCAGAGGCTCACACTATCAATTTAAGTGTGTCAGGTATTGAATTTCCTGGCTGGACAACAACTGTGTTGAATAATGGATTTCGGGTCCCAATCAAAACAAAGTTGATCTATACACTTGGGGGTCCTCCCATGGTTGATCTTGCCATTAGTAACCTGCGTGAGGTGGCAATCCTTGGTGATGCAACCACTCTCACTGATCAGGCAAAAGGTCTGGAACTATTTGTGGCTCCTGCTGATAACTATATTTCTGAGAGAGTAAAATTAAAAAGGGTTGGGGTTGAGAATGGTTATGAGCTATGGGCAGTAAATGTTTTTGGTGCATTACCAGATGAGGTTCACCATCATTTTCTTATTCCTGATCAATTAAATGTAACGATTAGGTCGCCGTTAATACCCACCTCTAAGCTCCCCAAAAGCGATCTTTATTTGAATAAGATTCCCAGTGGTTATTCGACATCGTTCAACACAAATAATGACAGTCTGGGCAGGGGAAAGCTTAAGCTTCTGGTGCTAGAAGATGGACTTTATCGGATATATTTTGATTCGCTTGAACAGGTTGCAGACTTTCCATCAGACATTATCACGAGCTCAACGCTTAAACTTTCATATAAAGGTGAGCAACAACCGATCTTCGTAAGCGATCATGGAAATGGACTGTTCGATAGGGGGGATTACTTTGATTTTATTGGCAAACAGAATTACTATCCAGGTGATTCTCAAAATTTCGATCCCTTTACAGATATAAATGTTTACTGGCTGGACTGGGGCGGTGCCGCTGGACTAAGATTCGTTGAAGAATCTGGTGCGCTGTTAGTATCCGATCCTGTCAGGCCGAATACTTTCTGGGATAAAGCACATATTGAGCAGGATATCGATTTTGAACGTCTGGGACAAGTTGATACGGATAAGCCGAGTATCACACGTGATCATTATTTTTGGACCTCAGTAAACTCTGGCGCCTCAAAGGAGGTGAACTTCCCTCTGGCCGATCCATTTCGTGGATCCAGCGAAAATTTAGAAATTTCTGTGGGTTTACACGGTCTTACCTATAGTGAATCTGCTGGTGAAGAAGCGGGTCATATACTCTATGCAATTATAAATGATAATTCAATAGGCTCGGCCAGTTGGACACAACAAGAAGAATACGTTCTCACATCACCAGCAGGTCTCAATTTGTCACATAATATTTTATCTCAGAATGGGAACAACACTCTAGGGATCTTGGCCCCGGTGAGTACAGAGCCAGGTAACTATGATAAAATCGTTCTCAATTGGGTTGAAATCGGCTACGAGCATCTTTTGATGGCTCATAAGAATGCACTTCGATTTAGAAAATCATTCATCAACCCATCAACCAACCTTGAAATGGAGATAAATAATTTTTCTTCCCATGATTTGGTACTCTACAAAGAAGGTCTATCAAAAATAACAGGTTTTAGTATCCGTGAAAATTGGGATGCTGGACAAGCAAAATATAGTCTCGTATTTCAGGATCAAATGAGCGATGCAACCCCTGATTATTGGGCATCTGCTGTTGAAAGCCTTTTTCAACCGGTGAAAATGGTAATGGATACATCCGCCTCTCTGAGGGAGCAGGACGGTGACTTTATTGTGATCACGATCCCGGAATATTCTGGTAGACTCGATGAGTATATAGCTTATAAGCAGAGTGAGGGCTGGAATCCTATAACTGTTTCAGTAGCAGATATCTATGATGAATTCAACTATGGGATAAATTCACCTTTTGCCATTAAATCATTTTTGAATTATGCTTATAATTATTGGCCTTCTCACCCTGAATATGTCCTTCTCCTTGGTGATGCAATTTCTAATCCCCAGCAAGCAAAACGAGATACGCGACTGAAAAATATTCCTACATTCTACATGCAAACTTACGGTTGGGGCGCTGCCGAAGCAGATTATTGGTATTCTCTCATCAGCGGAGATGACTACATACCGGACATTCATATCGGTCGTATCCCTGTCAGCAATCCTGAAAATCTTGATATGACCCTTTCAAAACTGATTCGGTATGGTTCACAGGAGAATTATGGAGCTTGGCAAAATGAACTTATCACAATTGCGGGTTTCGATGTAACTTTCAAATCTCAAAGTGAATCATTGTTAAAAAACTCGATCCCTCAGTCGTACATGCCTTCCAGGATATTTATTGATCGTGATTCAGAAGGGCAAGTCTTTTGGGGAGATACAGATTCACTGGTTGCCCATTGGAATGCTGGAAAAATCCTCATCAATTTTCTGGGACACGGGGGTGGGGCCGTATGGGCAGATCGTTCCCTGTTTGTCAGAGATGATATCAATTACCTGCACACTGAATCTCCGCCAGCTTTTGTTACCAGCATGACTTGCTTCACAGCTTCATTTGCACAGTCACGAGGTCTTGGAGAGGTTGTACTTACCGAATCGCCAGCTGGTGCAATTGGTTGGTTTGGGTCATCTGGTGTGGGCTGGGTTATTAATGACTATTTAATGATCCAACCACTCTTAAGAAGACTTCTTGAGGATCATAAAACAGTTGGAGAGATTATTAATATTGCCCGTATGGAATATTTTCTGGCTTCCAGCGGTTATGACTATTTGAAACCATCCATGTTATTTCAATACAATTTTCTTGGTGACCCGACTACCCGTCTGCCACTTCCAGAAAATCAAAACCTGCTTGCTTCTTTGAAGCCGATATACCTGCAGAATGAACAGGTGGTAATAAGTTATTCTGGATCTGAAGATGGTTTGCTCAAGCTTTTGCCAATCAATTCGGCAGGGCATCCATGGTGGTCAGAACCTCAGGTCTTCAATACTGAGCAAACCCGGGAATTTCCGTTTGATCTGGAGGATGGAGCAGCTGATGGAGTGGGCCGATCCATATATACACTTGATAGAGGTCCGACTGTTCCGGCAATTCAGGGTTTCGCCAGTTATTCCATAGCTTCAGATTGGTTTGAACATCAAGTACCGACGGCCGAAGCGCTTTCAAATTATACCCAATTACCCATCCAGGTTAGGTTTCACTCAACTGTTCAAAGTGCCGATAGCCTGGTTATGTTTCTCTCTGGAAGCAACACTGGCACGATAACGCTTATCCACGTGGATGGTTGGTGGGTTGTATCAGAATCCGATGACTTGAATAACAGGAACGGAATTACTAATTATTCATTTTTAGCATATTATAGGGGAATGCTGCTCCAGAATTCGCCAACATTCAGACTTTACCTGCCCGATGCTATCGCCCTATCAATCAATCGGATACGAGCAGGATTCAGTGCCAAGACCTGTGGCATTTTCCTTGATTATTCATTATTTGGGATCAGTGAGGCGCTGGCAATCCTGGAACTTCAGCAAACATCGATAAACTTTTCACAGGAACTTTCAAACTCTGTTAAACTTTTTGCTGGCGATAATAGCTTGTTTGTACCTTCATTCTTTGGTCTTGACTCAGTCCATTTGATGGCTTCCCTGGAATATGGACCTGATTCTGACATAAGTGACAATACGATAGAGTCAGAATTGATATCCGAGTATTTCCAGGTGTTGCCAGGGATTGGATTCAGCTTTGACGGGATTTCTGGTACTTCAATTCCACTTTGGTCAAATGGTTCTATTTCTGCCGTTGCACCTGATACCTGTTGGGTGAAGCTAAGTACTTATGATGACATTATTACCAGTCTGCCCGGCGTCTCATTGTATCAGGATTCCAGTAGCTACAGTTTAAAATCCTCCTTACTGGATTTACGTTATGAAGTTGATTCTGCAAAACCATTATTTTTCAAGGATATGGGACTGCCCTTATGGCGAATTCTCACCAAAATAGAAACAAGTTATGAACTCAATGGTTCTGGCATTATTGCCATGGGTCAGAAATCAAATTTCAGCGGACCTGAAGTATCCATGATGGTTGAAGGGCAACTGTTCTTTGATGGTGACTACATCATTGAGAATAGCCGCATCAATCTTTTGTCTGAGGATGAGAACGGATTTTCGTGGCGTAATGAAGATATATCGATTCTTGTCGATGGTACACCAATTGTTCCTCTTTTGGGAGATACAACGGATACCGGCAGATTAATGAGTATTTCCGCCCAGTTGGAACTCAATGTAGGCGCTCATCAAATCTCCTATCAAGTGAGTGATGCTCTCGGTAATTGGTCAAATCCGGAAGTCATCTCTGCCGTTGTTGCTGGTGAGGCTGAAATCATCGACTATGGTAATTTCCCAAATCCGTTTCAAGGTGAAACTTTACTGATATATGAATTGACCCAACCTATGACTGATGTCGTCATCGAAATTTTTACACTTTCGGGTTTCAAATTGCACACAATTGATGCGTTTAGCGCCAGGGTTAGCATTTCGCTGGGTGCAATAGGTTACCATGAAGTGCCCTGGAATGGTCGCGATCGGAATGATGATTTTGTTGCCAACGGGGTGTACTTCTATCGAATCAGGGGGGACATTGACGGTGATGTTCTTGTGGGACCCGTGGGCAAAATGGTGAAGAATCGATGAGAGCCAGGTTTCACATAGTGGTTCTGATAATAACAGGTATTGCCAGTCTGCAGGCAGGTGAATACGCAGACGCATTCCTACTGGCAAGTCAGTATCCGCATGCCCAATCACTTGGTTATAGTTCGGTCGCTGCAACAGTGACAAGCGGTCACGCCATGAACAACCCTGCCGGCTTTGCCCTTATAAAAAAACCACAATTTAATATGGTATATGAACAATTTGGCGGACTTACCAGCAATGTAGGGGTTGAAGGTTCTATTGTTACCAGAAATAGCTATGCCATTGGGATTACGATTATCCACAATTCGGTAGCTGATCTGTATTACAGACCAAATCTATCAGGGCTACCTCCAATTACCCGCAGAGATTCTGTCCTCTCATTAGGTTTGGGGGCAGGCAATTCAATCAATTATCGAGAAGATGCCCTCTTTCTGACTGTTGCCCATGAATATACCTTTGAGATCAATCTGGGATGGAAATTCTTCAAGATTCCCTGCAGACTGCCTCTGGGGTTTTCGTTAAAGTATTTGGATAAAGTCCTGGTTGACAATCGGGGTATTGGTTCTGGAATTGATTTTGGGGGCCAATTGTTGTTTAATCTTGCAGGAATGAATCAAATTCTGGAACAGACCGAATTTGGCATTGGCTTGTTCTTCTCGGATATTCTTAATACACCGGTATACTGGACTACTGAACATCAAGATGCTATAAAACGAGGTCTGGTAACAGGTTACTCAGTATCGCAAAATCTGCTTAAATACTCAAGCCGGGTAAGCTTCACATACTCCAATCAAACCAGATATAAAAACGTTCGTCAATATGGCGTTGAACTCAATTTGAAGAATACAGTTTATCTCCGTGGAGGGCATGATGGATACATGCCTTCCTTTGGTCTTGGCATTGCCTTAAAAAGTTTATTATTGATTACTCTTTTAGTCAACACGAGTTGGCT
>JABMOT010000161.1 GCA_013202385.1 Fidelibacterota bacterium | reverse complement strand
GCATTTGTTCCATACGGATATAGTTTCTGGGATCAGCCCACTGGATTTGACCCAGAAGGAAAATGGGTTGGTCAATGCCTCTCGCAAGTATGGAATCTGGTAACGGGATATACCAGCCATCCAAAACCATGGCTGCTTGAATGTTAGCATCAATAGCCATTGCGTCCAGGATTGCGGCCCCTCCCAGGGAATGACCAATGACGC
Source organism: Fidelibacterota bacterium (assembly GCA_013202385.1). Taxonomy (GTDB): domain Bacteria; phylum Fidelibacterota; class UBA8477; order UBA8477; family JABMPR01; genus JABMPR01. The sequence goes on along the minus strand of JABMOT010000161.1, from coordinate 10,323 downwards.
CAATTAAATTTTTGTTATAGGGTAAATTTTTGAGGAATATTTTAGGTGCATCGCCGCGAATCCGCTTGAGCATGAATTCAAGATCATCAACCACGATGGAGAGTTGAGAGAGATCAATTTTTTTCAACAGTTCTTCGTTCAAAGGTCTCCGCTTTCCAGCCCGATATTCTGCCATTTCCCCATTATCAAAAATAGTAATGTTTGCTGCATAGCTATGATCAGCAGCAAATACCACATAACCCTGACTGGCCAATTCCTCCATGAGGGCTGTATTTTGAAAGCGCATCCCGCTTAAGCCATGGGAAAAGAGGATGACTGGAAATTTGCTCCCGGAAGAGTCTGTGCTTATCTCTGTATATGAGTGTGTTCTTACGCCATCAAATTGCTTGATCATGGAAACAGGAAGTCTCAATTGCTTGGCGATAGCAGGCAGTCTCAAGGTAGGATCGTCGATGTATAATTTTGGTGTGTGTTCAGAGCTTTTCTCAACAGGATACCAGACTTGAACCACGATTCTACGATAGTCTGGTGCAGGAGTGAATGTCTCATCCCTTGAACTATCTATCCAGGTAGTCGTTCGTGTTGCCACCGAATAGTTTCCATTGGGTTCGGGTAAATCAGCAAAAGGAGCAATCACAGGGAAAACGATGGAGCAATTCTCCAGACTTGTCACCACGAGCAAGATCGCGATGAGCTGGAGAGAAGCACGAAGCCGGATATTGAGGTTCATCTAACGAAATTAGTTGGGACCTCACCCAGGGGAAATATTATTCTTGCAAAACGAGCTGAATGTTTCGCCATGATCTCATGATTTCATACATTGAAAGAGGGATTGCTTCAGCTTACAGCTTCGCAAAGACCCTCAAACCAGCAACCCATCAACCCCATCAACCCCATCAACCCCATTGAACCCATAAAACCCACCAAACCCATAGAACCCATTAAACCCATTAAACCCATCAACCCCCCCAACTCAAAAACTCTATTTCCTTCACGTGGCTCGATTTCCGATTATCTTCATTGGATATGATCGAACGAATCCCTCAAAATATTCTCTCCGTACTCCAACTTACAGGTCGTCTAGCCCATCAATCTGATCTTGATTGTTATACTGTCGGCGGTTTTGTCCGTGATCTCATTCTCGATGTTCCCAGCAAGGACGTTGATATCATGGTCATTGGTGATGGATTGGCCTTTGCTCGTCTGCTTGCAAAACAGCTAAAAGTATCGGAAATAGTGGAGTATGGCGACTTTGGAACAGCCCTGATCCCTTATGGAGAATTCCTGATTGAGGTGGCTTCGGCCAGATCTGAAACCTATCAGTCCAGCTCCAGAAAGCCAAAAGTAGTATACACCGATCTTAAAGGAGACCTCAGTCGTCGCGATTTTACCATCAATGCAATGGCCCTGAATTTGGCTCCAGAAAGTTTTGGTGAATTAATTGACGAGTATGGAGGCATCCAGGATCTCCAGGATAAAATTCTACGTACTCCGCTGGACCCCATAAAAACGTTTGATGATGATCCTCTCCGCATGATGCGTGCTGCCAGATTTTCTGCTCAGTTGGAATTTAAACTCGTTCCAGAAGCCTTGACTGCCATGCAAAACAGGGCAGAACGGATCAGTATTGTTTCTCAGGAAAGAATTACTGAGGAAATCGTGAAAACACTCAAGGCAAGAGTGCCCTCCATAGGATTCTATGTCATGCAGGAAGCTGGATTGCTCCCTATGGTCTTCCCGGAGATTGCCATACTGGGAGGTGTTGAAGATCGAGATGGTCAGAGACACAAAGATGTTTTTCATCATACTTTAAAGGTTGTGGACAATGCCGCCGAGCGATCAGAAAAGATGGAAATTCGCTTTGCAGCTCTCGTTCATGATATTGGAAAACCAGCCACCAAAAAATTTATTAATGGGTCCGGGTGGAGTTATCATGGTCATGAAGAACTTGGTCGCAAAATGCTCAATGACATTGGTATGCGCATGCGACTCTCAAGGAGACTTACAGCCTATCTGAAACGCATGACCCGGCTACATTTGCGCCCAATCGCCCTGGCCCAGGAAGAGGTTTCTGATTCAGGCATCCGCCGCTTGATTGTAGAAGCAGGAGAAAATCTGGCAGACCTGATGATATTGGTTCGCGCTGATGTTACTTCCAAAGACTCAAGAAGGGTAAAACGATATTACGGAAATTTTGATCGTGTGATGGATCGAATCGAAGAAGTCGTCGCGAAGGACGCTATGCGCGCATTCCAGTCCCCTTTGAGAGGAGACGAGATTATTGAGCTTCTGGGTATAAAACCGGGTCCTGTTGTTGGTAAAATTAAGTCGGCCATCGAGGAAGCTATTCTTGATGGTGAAATCCCAAATGAATACGCAGCAGCCCGTGAGTACTTTTTCAAAATTAAAGATAATTATCTCACCTAAATCCAACGAGGAGATAAGCAATCGCTCGAAGCTTCAGAGCCTATTCAAATAATTCCAATCCAGTCAATGCTGCATCATCGCGGTTTGAAATTGTAGCTTGTGGCCCTATAATTCAGTGCCATTAGAAAGATTATTCCATTTCTAGATTTCAATCACCTGCTTTAGTCTATGTTTATATTTCCTCTCTGAGCCTTTGCTGCCCGGAGTTATCTTCATTTTTTCGATTTATTTAAAATGCCAATAATTATGCATAAGGACAATCTCATGCATTGGGTACAAAGCAATAATCATTATTCTATGTTCGGTTGTTGCAAGAAACAGTCTGCGTCTTCAACAGAGACGGGTCACTAAAAATCAAAAGGTCTTTTTAGAACATCGCTGTGGAAGCAGCGCCGATATTCACACTTCATTCCCTGGAAAAAATATTTCTTTCCGCTCATTTCAGTGGAATCTCAATCCACCCTCTCCCAAGGAGGCGTTCTATAATTCCCGATTATTACCAAGTGATGAAGACCAAGCACGAATAAAGTGTAAAACACCAATCCGTGAGAATCTGTGCGAATCAGGTGCTGGAAAGGCTTTATTTTGGAGAGGTTCCAATTCAAGTCGAAAAAGGTTGAATATTCATGGATAATCCTGCCTAAAAGGCTACATTTCTGCCCTAATAAAATCAGGAGATTGGGACATGAGTAAGCTGCGGTGGGCACTGGTTATCATTGTCGTGTTGGTCATTATTATTTTTGCATGGTTAAAACTGGTGTTTTTGAAAGGTCCTCTGGCCATCCATGAGGGCACTATGGATATGCCCCAGCTATCGGCTCCTGTCACTATTTATACAGACAAATATGGCGTTCCCCATGTCTATGCTGAAAACGAGGATGACCTATTCTTTGCAGCAGGATATTTGCAGGCCTCCGAGCGGCTGTACAAGATGGATGTTATTGCCAGGGCTGTTGAAGGCAGGCTGTCCGAGGTCCTTGGTCCAGACCTCATTGAAGACGATAAATATCTGCGAGTCTGGGGTTTTCATCGCAGCGCAAAAAATCTAGTTACTAAACTGGAACCGGGCACCCGCAGGATTCTGGAACGTGGTTTGGCAGGGATCAACAGCTATATCGATGAACACGCAGAAGATTTACCCGTAGAATTCAAAATCGCTGGTTATCAACCGCTGCACTGGAAGCTGGAACATATGCTAGGGTATGCCCGTCTCATGGGTCACGACCTTTGCCTGGCTTGGATGCCTGAAGTCATTTTTGGTGGGGTTTTGGAAAAACTGGGAGATGAAAAAGCCCGCGAACTTTACCCCGTCTATCCTGACACCAAACCATACATTGTGCCTCAAATTCCGAAAAACTTCAGCGAATCTGCTGAATTTATGTTCAAGAGTGAAAAAAGAATTCGTCAAATCACAGGAGCTATTGGCTCACATATCGGCAGTAATAGTTGGGTCCTTAGTGGATCCATGACCAAAAGTGGATATCCAATTTTAAGCAATGATCCCCACCTTGGTTATTCCCAGCCGCCAGTCTGGTATGAAATGCATCTGGTAGGTGGCCGCTTTGATGTATCTGGGGTAACTCTGGCAGGTATTCCATTGGTTATCCTGGGTCAAAATCAGCACTATGCCTGGGGTTTCACCAATGTCATGGTAGACGACACCGATTTTTATACTGAAGTAACTGACGCTGACCATCCTGATCAATATTTTTATGATGGTGAGTGGCAGGATATGATCCTCCATGAGGAGATCATTGATGTGAAGGGTGAAGAGCCGGTGACATTTATCGTTCGTGAAACCCATCATGGTCCAATCATCAATGATGTTCACCAGGTTCTGGCGGCCAACGACTCTCCGCCCATTTCCATGTCCTGGGTCGGAAATTATCTCACCAACGAAGTGGAAGCATTTATCGGTCTGAATACAGCCTCCAATTGGGATGAATTTTCAGAAGCTGTAGCAAATTTCTGGATCCCGGGTCAGAATATGATTTATGCTGACGTGGAAGGGAACATTGGCTGGCGTCCCGCCGTTGCTCTGCCCCTGAGAGCGCCAGGAACAGGGCTGGTTCCACTACCCGGCGATGATCCTCAATGGGATTGGCAGGGCTTTGTGCCTTTTGAAGAAATGCCATTTCAATACAATCCAGACCAGGGTTATATCGCCACGGCCAACAATAAAACCATTGGCGATGAATTCCCATATTACATCAGTGCATACTGGGAGCCACCTGCTCGGGCGAACCGGATTAACGAACTCCTTCGTACACCGGACAAACTCCATGATGTTGAAGACATGAAAAACATTCAGCTGGATATTCTGTCTGATCATGCCCGTGATCTGGCCCCCCTTTTCGTGGAATTGCTCAAAACTGCCGATTTTAGCCGTCCTAATATGAAGGCAGCCTATGAATCCTTAAAAGAGTGGGACTATATCCAGGGAAAGAGCTCGCTGGCAGCAGCCGTTTTTAATACACTCTGGGTTAAATTCGCCTACAATCTCTATGGAGATGAAATGGATCTCATCGGTCCAGAATTCAAAGATGGTTTCTTTAAACTGGCCAATATCAGTATCCGCAATGCTATCTTTTTATTGGAGCAGATTCCCGGTTCCTCCTGGTTTGACGATGTCTCTACCCCAGACCTGACTGAAACAGCAGCTCTCATTGCAGAGCGTTCCTTGAAGGAGGCCGTTTCAGAACTGGAAGCGCTTTTTGGTGAAAACACTGAGGATTGGATCTGGGCGGAGATGCATACCCTGACCCATAAACACCCCATGGCTCAAGTGAAAGTTCTGGATTGGCTTTTGAATCTGAATGTTGGCCCCTTCCCTGCTGCTGGATCAGGAACGACTGTGAACAATATGGAGTATCGCATGTATGATCCCTACGATGTGGTTCTCGGCCCATCCGTACGTCACATTTATGATTTTGCGAATTTCCAAAAGGGTGCTTTGAGCGTTCTGCCCACTGGCCAATCAGGGAACCCACGATCTGACCACTATGCAGATCAAGCGGAAATGTTTAACACCGGTCAGTACCGAAACATGCCCATTGACGAAGAAACTATCAAAAACGCCGGCTACAAAAAATTGATGATGAATCCTTGATGGGGACGCATAAAAACTCCTTCCGGTTGACCTCCCAATCCTTGTGATGGAATAATTCCACAGTAATTTGCACACATGTTTGTTCTCTTGCTCATACTCTCAATTCTGGCGGTTCTGCTCTACCATTTCTTTATCTGGAAACCACTCGATACTTCAGTAATATACAAAAATCACCCATTCCTTTTATTCGGGCATCGGGGAAGTCCACTTCATGAACCAGAGAATACAATCGTATCTTTTCAACGGGCGATTACCAATGGTTGCAACGCTATTGAATTGGATGTGCATCGAAGCAGGGATGGTCATCTGGTTGTCTTTCATGATGACACACTTGAACGAACGACCAATGGAAGCGGACGTGTGGTTGATCACACACTTTCAGAGCTTCAAGCGCTCAATGCTGCTCATTTATGGCCGGATAGAGAGGAGCAGATACCCACCTTGCAGGCGGTGGTGGAAGCCCTTCCCGAGGACATTGTTTTCAATTTCGAGATAAAAAACTTTTCCTTCTTCTCAGATCAACGTACAGAATTGGAATTGGTCAGATTTATTCATAAAAACAATCTTCGTAACCGAGTGATTCTATCATCCTTCAATCCATTGAATATCTGGCGGGTGAAACTTTCTGACCCCAGCATTTTCACAGCCTTATTGTGGTATAACCCCAGTCTCTTTTCCCTGAGGCATCCCCTGGGCGTCCATTTGTCCCACCCTGACATATTTCATCCCTTTGAAGAAAATGTGAATCAAGGTGTCAGGTTCTGGTCGCGGGTAAAACATATTCCCATGCACGTGTGGGTTGTCAATAAACCCGCTAATATGATTACTTTCTCCGAAGATCCCATGATCAGGGGAATCATGTCTGATGATTCCCAACTCCTGTTTCAAACAATAGGCGGCAAGCTCCACTAATGGAAATACTCAGTTATATCATCGAAGTACTTCCTGCAGTAATCGTTATTTTGAACCCCTTTGGCGGGGCTTTAATCTTTGTTTCTCTCACAAGGGGTGAGAATCGAAATGAACTCATAAAAAAATCAAGACGAGCGGCACTCACGGTCATTGTGACTTTGCTGGCGTTTATGTTTCTCGGTCATCTGATCTTCGAGATGTTCAACATTACTTTGAATGCCTTCCGCATCGCAGGAGGAATTCTTCTGTTTGGTATGGGTATGAGTATGATCCGTGGTCAGCATCACCAGTCGAAAATTACCGAGAAGGAAAGGGCAGAAGTTGTTGACCAGGAAGATATTTCCATCATTCCCATGGGTATACCGGTTTTAAGCGGTCCTGGAAGTATTGCGACAATCATGGTGTTTCGCTCCAATGCGTCCCAAAACTCCGAAATTGCCATTCTGGTCTTTTCGATTCTGTTTGCAGGTCTTATCACCTATTATGTTTTAAAATATTCACATATTATGGTCAACCGATTTGGGAAGACCGCCCTGCGTATCATTTCACGAATAATGGGTCTCCTGGTGGTAACCATGGCGGTTCAATTTATTGTATCTGGTGTTACTGCGATCATGATAAAATCTTTTCCCGGTTTGCTTGGCTAATAGATATCTCCCCAACATGCCGAGACGGTTTCTAATAAATGTCGCAGCCTTCATATCATTTATTAGTTTCGTTTTTCCACAAAACCACCTTGCTCAAAAGTTCAAACTGCCTGATGTGAATACTTTTATTTCAGATACTCTGAATATTCAAATTCCCATTGACTCCAACACCATTGGAAAAATGACCCCTTTGAAAGTAGTAGATTCAAGAGATCTCCAGGGTGATATACTGGGAATTAGTCAGACTAAAAAATACAAATATATCCCTGTGGATCAATACCTGGCCTTGAATCAAAGCCTTGCTGACTTGTTCCAGGCGCGCTTCGTATCAGACTCTCTAGAATTGACGGGTACTCTCCACGTTTCAAAGCTGATACTGTGGTGGGACGCTTCGCCGGTTTTGGATAAGGGTCTCTGTCTGAATGCCTATACGACATACCACGATACAAGTGGTGCACCTCTAAATGATTGGCTCTGGGAAATCCGTCTCAAAAAAGCGAAAAAAGAGGAGGAAGCTGCCTACTTGAGTCGCTTTGTCCAGGAGCTTATCAAACAACAATCAGAAGCCCTGATCAAAGGCGATTTCAATTCTGAATTTTATCCCCATTTGTATCGTCGACAGCTCATGTACTGGTCCGAATTCATTTTCTTTAAAGATGGTTATGGTGTCAATGTGCACTTCACCCTGGATTTCCCACCGGATCAAAAATCTTCCTGGAAAAGAGGTTCGCCGGGATTGTTCTATCGAAAATCTGACATTCATGAATCCATCGCCATTGGAGGAAAGGATCAACAGTGGTATCGCAGGTTATCTCCTGATTGGATCGCAAAAACGTCATCAACCTTTCGCTTTGGATTTAATAATTTCGAAGGAGGACATTTTGATCACCTGGCGTACCAGAATCTGCTCTATGTGAATATTTCCGGACAGGCCAGTTTGGAATACCGTCCGACTTACCACAAAGGCCTCTTTGGTGGATTTGGTCTGTATACTGGCTATAATATCCTCCCTGATGTCATCCCCCAATTCGAGCTCGGCCTGCTTCTCAGTGTGGGTGTGTTGCTGCCATGATGAAGCAGTTTCTGAGGATACCGCTGCTTATATTCATGCTAGCGGGCACAAGCTTGAACGCCGGAGATATCTCTGGGTTTGTTCATGATGCTCAAAGCGGTGAAAGCATCATTGGTGTCAATGTATTTATTCAGGCAAGTGGCAGAGGTGCAGCCACAGACCTTGAAGGCTTCTTTGTTCTCAGAAATGCCGGCGAGGGCTTAGTGAAACTCACCCTTTCACACATTGCCTACAAGGACACGACAATTGACCTGGTCCTGGGGAGCCAGAACCTTTTTATTTCCACCCTGGTTTTGAAACCGCACGCTCTTGATACAAAAGCGGTGGAAGTCGTGGGGCAACGCTCCAGTATCATTGAGGACATGGACATTTCAAGTCTCCAGGTTGATCCAATCATCCTCACCGAAATTCCTCAACTCAATAAAGATGTGTTTAACCTGATCAAATTCTCACCCAGTGTGACCACCTCTGACCCCATGTCGCCCCAATATTATGTCAGGGGCAGTGATCCGGGAGAGAACCTGGTTCAGATGGATGGGATGACTATTTACAATCCTCAACACTTTATGGGCTCCAGCGCAATCTTTAATCCATATTCCATTAAAAATGTAGAGATGTTGGTAGGTGGCTTTGACGCTGAATACGGTGGTCGTAATGCCTCTATTATGAATATAGCGACTCGCGAGGGTCATAATTCTGAAGTCCATGGTGAATTCCGCCCCTCGATCTCCGGGATCAGTGGTGCCATCGAATTTCCTGCAGGTGAACGTGGAACCGCCATGCTCTCGGGACGCATGTTCACAGATCTAATGATGCGGGTTATGATGGGCACACCAAACCTGGTCATGGATTACAATGCGGCCTACCAGGTGTTGCTGGGGAAGACCCGGCTGAGGTGTTCAGGCTTTTTTGCCCGCGATTATATTGATTACAGTGTGGACAATCTTATACTGTTCTTTCCTGAGGATCTCTTTGATTCATTTGGAGAAGGCTTTGTAACCAACACCACCAATCGGGCGTTGGGTGTAAAATTCAACTCAGTATTACTTCCGAACCTTACTTTAGTAGGTCAAGTGTATCACTCAGCCTCAAGCGTGGACAACCTGACTTACTTCAATTACTCCATTTCTGACACTTCAGGCGAGAATCTTGCTACCCTGGATTACAAAACTCACATCGAGAACACGATCTCAGAAAATACAGTGAAAACCAATCTGACATGGTACGCATTCTGGAATCAAACGGTCAAGGTAGGAGCAGAGCTAAACGATTTGAATTTTGCCAATGAAGTCGGCCGTTTCGATGCTCCCGCTAAACCCGATGAATCGGGCACGCAATTTCAGGCTATATTTCTTCAGGATAAAATTGAGGCAGGACCCTTACAACTCAAGTTTGGCCTGCGGAGCTCCAGATCATTGGCCCAGGGTGATTGGCAGCTGGAACCGCGAGCGTCGGCAAGTCTTTCCATTCCCGGGGGACATCAATTCAAAGCAGCTTATGGAAAATATTATCAATACCTCACAACCATGGATTCCAAGGGTGATGAATTTGTCCAATTTCTGGATTATTATCAATCATTGGAAGACCGTCCACCCCTGCATTCGATCCATTATATTCTGGGTCTCTCGGGACCCTTGTTTGGAGATGTTGACTATGAAATAAGTGGATATTATAAAGATTTAATGCAGCTCTACAGAGCGACCTACAGCAATACAGTCACTGCTGGTGAACGTTCCGCGCTCATTGAAGGGGGGTCTGGGGAGTCTTATGGTTTTGAAGTGTTGCTGAAAGGCGAGTTTGGCCGTATTTCTGGTTGGTTGGGCTATAACTATTCCAGGGGCTTTCGCCAGTATCCATCCATTCTGGAAGGTCAACGGAGTTTGTTTGATGCGGACCAACCGCATAATCTCAAGTCAATTCTACTGTTTAAGTTGACTCCTGATATCGTCGCCAGTACAACCCTGCAAATCACATCTGGCTTTCCCCGAACCTGGGAGACTGGGATGCGTATGCATTCCAGCTATGACCCATTGACCAATTCCCTGGGCGCGTTCGCAACCTATCTCACACCTGAACGAAATAATGTGCGTTATCCTGCCAGACTGAGCTGGGATATTGGCTGGAAGAAAAAGTTACGTTCTGGTTTTGGCTACAAT